>JAYGEV010000543.1:0-2052 GCA_046582225.1 Pseudomonadales bacterium | reverse complement strand
CGGCGCCGTGTCGGTGACGATGGGATCGCCGACGTTGAAGCGGTAGTAACCGCCGATGTATTCGGCATGGTCCGAGACCACGAGAAAATCCAGCGGCCGCCGCAGCTGCACGTTCATGCCGTTGTGCGCAACCACCGCCTTTCCCTGGGCAAAGCGGAACGCATCAGTGGGCGTTAGATTCATGTTGCCCAACGAATAGGCGTCTGCCGAGTTGCGGGTGTGCAGGTGGGTGTCTCCCCAATACACGTTCTTGGGGTAGTTCTGCCCGACCGGCCGTGAGTATTCTGCCGCATGGCCGAGGAGCGGCCCAGCAACACACGCCAGCAAAACAAAAGTCCGCCGCCCTTTCCAAAATCCAGTCACAGAATGTATCTCCTCTCAGTCATACTCATTCGATCACCCATAACAAGCTAAGCAACAGGCTCATGATGCCGTGAGTTGCTGGTTGGCCACCACTTCCCGAACTACCCCGACCATCCGTTCATTTCCAGGCGACAAGCTGCCCCCCGGCCTAACAACCAGTTCAATGTCCAAGACCATATCGAGATCGTCTATCTCTATCATCACAAGCCGGCCCGCCTGCAGCCAATGTTGCAGCGCCGATCTCGATGCAATGATGACGTGATCGCTGACCTCGGCAAAATCGACCAACAGCCATGGTTGCTGGGTGGTTACAGCGGGAATGTTCCGCTCCAGCAACTCGAAGTCATCCGTGTCGCTCAGCAAAGGGTATATCTGCCGCTTAATGTATTTGCCGTCAGGCGAAATCGTTGGATAGCGAATGAGCTCCCGAGCGATGACCGGGCCACGACTTATTAGCGGATGACCCGGGCGGCACGCGACAGTGAGTCGGTCCCGGTACAACAATTCACGGTTCGGCCCCGTGTCACGGTACTGAGCATCACGGGCAGCGACAAACCAATCGATGTCACCGCGCAGAAGCAGATCCTGGAGAACGCCGGGGACGTCGACGGTGGTTCGCACGTTAATTTCCGGAAAGCGCCGATGAAACCGAGCCATGACAGGATTGAGCAAGTGATTCGAGGCGAAGATCCCCATACCGAAGGCGATGCTCCCCGCGCGTGCTTCACGCAGCGCATCGATGTGAGAGCCCATCTCATCGAGAGAATTCAGCACCGACTCAGCCTGCTTCGCGATGAGCCGGGCGAATACGGTGGGACTCACTGCACGGCGGTTGCGGTCGAACAGTTTAACCCCAAGGCGTTCTTCGATATTGGCGATGGACTGGCTGAGTGCAGATTGGGTGATCCCAGCGAGTTCGCCGGCCCGATTGAAATTCAGCGTCTGATCTAGGAGCCAGACGTGACGGAGTTCCTTCAAGGTGAGGCGCGACCCAGTCCGGCTGTTTGGTGCGGTGCTCAAAACGGCGTCGGTAATCTGTTCTGCCATATCTAATTAGTCAGGCTAATAAGCCTTATGATATCAATTAATTTAATTAATACCTTGTTGATTTTACTGATCTCTCTAGTTGCATCTTAGCGTCAAACTTCTAGTATGGCCGGTTCTTAATACGTGCAACTGGTGAGAAACTCCTTGGGGCGCCAGTCGCGCATTCATCCGGAACACGGGGAAAACCAATGTCATCGAGCACTGGAGCCCTAGCCAAACGACGCATCGCCAAACAGGCCAATCAACGGGCCAGATCAACGGGAAGGAAGATCATGAGCAAAGGGTATCCATTCGCCTTACTACCGACGGTTGTATTTACACTCATCGCCGCGCTGCCTGCCACGCTGCAGGCGGCTGAATCAGGCGCAAGCGGCGTCATCGAAGAGATCATCGTCACCGGCACCAAACGCGAGCTGTCGTCCCAGGATGTGCCTATCGCACTAACGGCGATTTCGGAAGCACAGCTCGCCAAGCAGTTCCGTACCGACATCCTTGCCATCGGCGAGCTCACGCCCAGCGTAGCGTTCGGTCGGGTACCGAGCTTTCGCGCAATAACTGGCGGGATTCGGGGTACTGGGCAAAACGCCATCTTGGTCACCCAGGATCTGTCGGTCGCGATTCTCATCGACGACTTCGGACTTT
>JAYGEV010000542.1:0-5452 GCA_046582225.1 Pseudomonadales bacterium | reverse complement strand
CTACGGCGGGAATACAGGTTCTTTGTCAGGTCACCACCGGTTGTGTACAGTACCCGTTGACACCTAAAGGGAGATTCCGCCATGGCTGAACAGGCCACCCAAGAAGAGAACTTAAGCCCGGAAGAACAGATTCGCGGCCTGATCGAACGATCCCGCGCCGCTCAGGCGAAAATCGAGAATTACACCCAGGAGCAGGTCGACGAATTGATCCGCGCCATGGTGTGGTCGGTGGCCCGCCCGGGTGTGGCGGAGAAGATTGCCCAGTTCACCGTGGATGAGACCCAGCTTGGCAACTACGACGGCAAGTTTCTGAAGATCCAGCGCAAGACGCGGGCCACGCTGATGGACATCATCAACGACAAGTCCGTGGGGATCATCGAAGACGACCCGGAACGAAACATCATAAAGATCGCTAAGCCCATGGGCGTGATCGGCGCGCTGTCGCCGTCGACCAATCCGGAAGCGACTCCGGTCATCAAGGCCATTCACGCGATCAAGGGGCGTAACTCCATCATCGTCGCCCCCCATCCGCGCGCCAAACTGACCAACAAGATGATCTGCGACTATATGCGCGAAGCGCTGGAGGCGTTCGGGGCGCCCGCCGACCTCGTCATCGGGATCGAATCGCCCACGCTGGAGCTCACCAACGAACTCATGCGCCAATGCGACCGCGTGCTGGCAACCGGCGGTGGTGCGATGGTCAACGCCGCCTACTCCAGCGGCACGCCCGCACTCGGAGTGGGTGTCGGCAACGCGGTGATCACCGTGGATGACACCGCCGACCTCGACGACGCCGCAGACAAGATTCGACTGTCCAAAACGCTGGATCTGGCTGCCTCGTGTTCAGCGGACAACTCGGTGCTGCTGGTAGACTCGATCTACGACTCGATGCTCTCAAAGCTCGAAGCCCAGGGCGGATACCTCGTCAGTGCCGAGGAAAAAGCCAAGCTCCAGAAGACGTTGTGGGATGACGAGGGCCATCTGAATACCGCGATGGTTGCCCAGCCGGCGTAGAAAATTGCGGCAATGTCGGATATCGAACTTCCCGAGGGCAAAACCTTCTACATGGTTCCCGAAGATGGCTATGGACCCGAGCATCCTTTCTCCGGCGAAAAACTGACAGTGATCATGGCCGTGTACCGGCCAAAAGATATCGACGAGGCGATACAACTGACCAACGATATTCAGTCATATCAGGGTCAGGGTCATTCGTGCGGCATCTACTCGAACAGCGATGAGAACATCATGAAGCTGGCCAACGTCACCAAAACCTCGCGGGTGATGGTGAACCAACCTCAGGCGGCCTCGAACAGCGGCAACCTGTGGAATGGTATGCGTCAGACCTTCTCGTTGGGATGCGGCTCCTGGGGCGGCAACGGCACCAACCACAATATTTCGTGGCGCGATCTGATCAACGAAACCTGGGTGTCAAAGCCATTGGCACAGAGCAAAGAGCTGATGTCGGACGACGAACTCTTTGGTGACGTGCGGGACAAGCTGTAACAGAAAACTGAACGGTCCGATTGGTCGGCGATCGCGCCGGCCAATCGTTTACCGCTTAAGCGCTAGGAGCGGGCGAACAGCCCGTTGAGTTCCTTGTCTTCAGCGGTGATCAACCGCTCTACCCAGCCGTGAAAGCGGTGGCCGCCACCTTCATTGCGGCCAAACAGCACATGGTCTCGACCCCCGGCTTCCAGCGCTTTCTGTTGCCGCAATCCCGTCCCATAGTCCTCCACTTCCACCACGTACTCGAGCAGATTGAACTGCTTTTCGGCCTCCCGAGCCTGCGCTTCGTCTGGCTCGTTTTCCATCAGGTAGTACTGAGTGGTGAACGACTCGCCCGGATGTTCGCCCGGAAATAGCTGGGAGAGCATCACACTTCGTCCGCCACCGTCAAAGGACGCGATGGAGATGTGCGGAAAGATGGTCCACACACCGACCATCATCGCTTCGGACGGCCATTCCTCTTCGGGCATGTTCTCCAGATGCGTATGCCGGCTTGGGGAGATTACCCGCTGGTGCGGGCCCCATTTATAGTAAAGGGCTTTGTTCGACCGACCGGGCCCGAAAGTCTCCCGGTGCAGAACCGGCACGTGATACAGATCCATATAGCCGTCATAGGCGATCTTCCAGTTAGGCCCTTTGATCGTGCGCTTGTCGAACAGGTGCCACGACCCGAAGCCGAAATTCGCCAGCATTTCATCGTAGCCAGACAGAAAACCCTCGAATGAAAGCGTGCTCTGCGGATCCAGGATGCACCAGATCAGTCCGGACTTTTCCAGAACCGGCAGGGGCGTCAATCCGTAGGAAGACCTGTCGATCTCACCAAAGATGTCCGCCGATGCAATGCCAACGAGCGCGCCCTGCTGGCTGTACGTCCAGCCATGATACGGGCAGGTGAACTTGCGTTTGTTGCCGGTGCCATCCAATGCCAACGCCGTACCCCGGTGGCTGCAGCTGTTAACAAAGGCGCGCACCTCGCCATCCTGACCGCGCGCCAGCAGCACCGGCATGCCGGCCGCCTGCATCGCCTTGTAGTCACCCGGGTTGGGGATCTCGGCTGTGGGCGCCAGCACCAGGGGCATGCGCCTGAAGATCTTTTTGACCTCGGTCTTGAAGCGCTGGGGATCATAGTAGTTCTTCGCGGGAACCTTGAGCACGTCAGGTTCCTGCTCGATGGTCCCGGCATGCGCGTGCGCGATGGCGTGCTTCGCCATTTCGATCAAGCGTTCTCTGGACATGGTTTACCTCTTTGTCGTTGCTGACGTTCGCCGACTATGGCGACCACGCCAGCGGAAATACATCCGGAAAATCCTCTAATAGCTGACCGGATTTCGGCTTGCCGTCATACAGGGCCAGTGGATCGGGAACCACCTGGCCAAGACGATGTACGTAACGCACATCGCGACCCGCCCACATGGATGCGTGGGAGCGGCGCGGGTGCGTCAGGTTCACCCCGCCTCTGGCGCCGTGGAGGATATTGCCGTGAAACAGCACCACGTCACCGGGTTCGTAGTCCCAGCCGATGATGTCATATGAATCCCGGTAGGTGCCGATATCCGGAGTCATTGGCAGCCTGTAATCAAAAAACGCATCCGAATACGACCAGGTTTCATGGCTGTCGCTGCCGATCACCGCCTCGCCCGCCGCAAAGGCGGCTTCCGCCTGCTTCGCGCCATCGGGATCCGTGGCCGGATCACGCCCGGCCAATGGTCGATAGGTGACGTTCCAGCGATGAGATCCCCGCACCACCTCCAGGCTTGCCTCACGCGGTACCGGGTCCACGCACACCCAGGCGCGAATCAGATCGTGGCCTTCGACGTTGTAGTAACAGGTGTCCTGATGCCAGGGTGTTGGCACCAGTTCGCCCTCCGGCTTGATGAACATCTGGTCCATGTAAAAACGAACCGGCGACCTCAGCGTGGTACCCACAATCTCGGCGATGGGCGATGAGTCGATGGCTTCGCGAAGCTTTGCAGAGCGCGCCGCCGGGAACTGATCGATTCGCAACGCAAGCTTAACGCCAACGGACATTCCGTCCGGGTGGTCGTCGGCGTAGTCCAGGCCTTCGCGAATCATCGTGACCCATTCATCCGCCAGCACGCCCTTGACGAGCACCGCGCCGTCGCGGTGAAAGGCATCGATTTCTTCGGTGGTGATCGGTCGTAGCGGTTTGGCTACCATCAGCCCTCCTGTTTCTTCAAAACGGGTCACCTCGCTGATCGAACACGGCGCATCAAGTTATTAATTTAACTCGCCTTATTCAAGCAGAACAGTGGTTTCCGAAACTATAACACGTGGTATCTATTGTCCGGCTGTGCCATGGAGACTATGCTCGTGCCCAGTCTTGAACCCGCGGACAACGAGAACAATATGAACGAATTTCACACAAATGTGACGACGTCGGACGGCGAAATGGAATGCTTCGCCGTTCACCCCGACGGTGATGGTCCGTATCCGGCGGTAATCCTTTACATGGATGTACCCGGCGTCCGTGAGGAGCTGCGTGATTTCTGTCGTGGCATCGCCGAACGCGGGTATTTCTGTCTGCTCCCTGATATGTATTACCGGGAAGGCAAATTGCGCTTCGACCTCAGCAAAGGCGAAGAAGAAATGAAGAAGATGTTCGCAGCCGGAATGGCGCTCAGCGTCGCGGGCATCATGCGCGACACCCAGGGAATGCTCGACTACCTCGATGACAATCCGACCGTGAGCAGGCCCACTGGCTGCATCGGCTACTGTATGAGTGGGCAGTACGTGGTGGCGGCGGCCGGCACCTTTCCTGATCAAATCGCGGCCGCGGCTTCTCTTTATGGCGTGCGCATCGTCACCGACGACGATGACTCACCACATCTGCTCGCAAGCAGGATCAAGGGGGAGCTGTATCTCGGCTTCGCAGAAACAGATCCGTACGTCGAGGACAACGTGATTCCCGATCTCAAAGCCGCCCTGGACGAACATGGGGTTACCTACACGCTGGAAACCCATCCAGGCACCGAGCACGGATTCTGCTTTCCCCAGCGTCCATCTTACGTCGAGGCCGCTGCCGAAAAGGTCTGGGCGACCGTTTTCGAGCTCTACGATCGCACGCTCAAGAACTAGTCTGCGATGAAGAGCATGACCGAGCGACAGATTCGGCGCCGGGAAGACATTCTCGCCGCGGCCCGCAAGCTCATCACCGAACGCGGCTACGACGGCGTGACGATGCGCGATCTTGCCGCGGAGAGTGGCGTTGCACCTAAAACCCTGTACCACCAGTTTGAAAACAAGGAAAACCTGCTGCGCACCGCGGTTGAGGAGCGCCACCGTTACATCTATCAGATGATCGACGACGAAGAGATCGAGCACGGCATCGATCGGTTGTTCTTCATTATCGAAACCGTGGCGGAAACAACGCGCAAGAACCTGGCGTATGCCCGAGCGCTGGCGCCAATTCTGAGCGCCCGGTCTTCCACATCGTTCACCGCGGTGCGGATGAATACCTACCGCAAAGCGATCAGTCAGATTGCCGCAGAAGACGATTTTGTCGACTGGATCGACGTCGACCTGCTGGCCGACATCATCTACCGACAGGTCAATCCGCTATATCTGTCCTGGTGGTACAAGAAGGTAAGCGAAGCCGAGACCGCAGGCTTCGCCAAACTGGATACCAGCCTCATTCTGCGATCGGTCACCACCGGCTACACCCACCGACGTACCACCGAGATGATCGAGGAGATGCAGCGACTGCTCGACGGCGTGACCTACATCTAGATCACTGGACCGGTAATGCGTAAGCAATCAGGTAGTCGCCGGGCGGAGACGGTGAGGTGAAATGTCCGCCCGCGGCGATGACCACGAACTGGCGTCCGCCAGATACGTAGGACATCGGTACACCATTGCCGGTGGTCGGCATTTCATCGGACCAGAGTTCCTCGCCGTTGCTGATATCAAAAGCGCGGATGCGACGATC
>JAYGEV010000522.1:0-6862 GCA_046582225.1 Pseudomonadales bacterium | reverse complement strand
GATCCAACACGTAAAAGAAGCCGTTGCTGGGCGCCTGCATCAGAACCTTGCGGGTCTGGCCATCGTGCTCTATCTCGGCCAGGATCATGTCGGCCGTGGCCTTGTAGTCCCATTGCTCTCCGGGGTTGGTCTGGTAGTGCCAGACGTATTCGCCGGTGTTCGCATCGAGTGCCACAATTGAACAGAGAAACAGGTTGTCGCCTTTGCCCTGGCTGCGAAGGTCGTGATCCCACGGGTCGCCGTTGCCAACGCCGACGTACAGGAGTTCGAGTTCGGGATCGTAGGTGAGCGCGTTCCAGACCGTGCCGCCGCCGAAAACTCTCCACCATTCGCCGTGCCAGGTTTTTGCCGCCATCTCCATGGCCGCGTTTTCGAAGCCGTCGGCGGGATTGTCGGGGACTGTATAGAACCGCCAGAGTCGCTCTCCGCTGATCGCATCGTAGGCCTCTACGTATCCTCGGGTGCCAAACTCCGCGCCGCTGTTGCCGATGAACACCTTGCCGTCGAATGCTCTGGGCGCGCCATTAATAGCCTTGCGTTCCCCGACCGGAAACGCGCGACTGGCCCATAGCACCTGGCCGTCGGTCGCGTTGAGCGCCACCAGCCGACCGTCGCCGGTTCCGACAAAAATGCGGCCCTGCCAATAAGTGATACCCCGGTTGGTATTGAAACCGATCGCAATTCCGCGCGGCGCGTGCTTCCACGACTGTGGGTCGTAGGACCAGATCAGCTTTCCGTTGCTGGCATCCACGGCGTGGACAATCGCCCGATCGGCTGAAAAGTAGATAACCCCATCCACCGCCAACGGCGTGCTGTTCACTGAGACCGCGTTTGGCAGGTCCAGGGCCCAATCCAGACCAAGCCCTGCGACGTTGTCGCGGTTGATCTGGGTGAGCGGGGAGAAGCGCTGCTCGGTGTGGTTCAGGCCGTAGCTGCTCCAGTCGGTATCTGCGGCCTGGGCGTGGCTGCCCGCGATCAATATCAGTACCACGCCGAGAGTGTTCAAGGGGTTCATGATCTGACCGCCGCCCTACAACGCGTCGTAGAGTGCTCGACTGAGGCTGGCGCTGCGCTCGTCGCCGACCATGGCGGATTTCATCTGGTTCATCACATAGGAAAAGCACAGTCGGTTGTCTGCATCGATCACAACCGTCGAGCCACCCGCGCCGGCCCACCAGATAGCGTTCTTGTTAGGCGCCACTGGCAGCATGTCGTTGCCGTAGGCGTATCCCATCGCGAACTTAATGGGGAACCCCAATACCAGGTCGATCGATTCCAGCTGAACTTCCCTGGCCCTTGCGCACCCCTGTGGAGATAACAGCTCGACGCCGAAGGCTGTTCCGTCATTGGCCAGCGCGGTTTGCGTACGAACAACGGAACGCGCGTTGCCGTGTCCGTTGGCTGCCGGAATCTCGGCACGCCGCCAGCCTTCGCTGTTGACCGTGTCGTTTGGCAGCCTGGTAGATCCGAAGACCCGGCCCGCGACGCTGTCGGGGTCCATGGCGCCCAGCAGCGGGCCTGCGCTGGCGGGGTCAGGTATCAGGTCGGCAACGCGCGCCATGTCACCGGAATCGACGCCAATATGAAAGTCTGCGCCGAGGGGCTTTGCCACGTGGTCGCGAAACCAACTGCCCATGCTCTGGTCGGTAATCCGTCGAACAACCTCGCCGATGAGGAACCCCTGAGTCATGGCGTGATAGCCGCTCTGGGTGCCGGGTTCCCACCACGGAGCCTGCGCTGCCAGATCAGCGACCACCGTATCCCAGTCGTAGAGTTCTTCAGCCTCAAACACTCTGCTGAACCCGGGTAGTCCCGCAGAGTGGCTCAACAGATTGCTGATCGTGACGTTTTCTTTTCCGTTGGCGGCGAATTCCGGCCAGTAGTCGGCTACTGATGCTGCGATGTCCAGTTCACCCCGGTCTGCCAGGATCAGTGCGGAAATAAAGGTCATGGTCTTGCTGGTGGAATATACGTTGGCGATCGTGTGCTCCTCCCAGAGCAGGCTCTTCTCCACGTTGCGGTGTCCGCCCCACAGATCGATGACGTACTCACCTTCGATGGTTGCTGCGAAGCTGGCGCCGATGTCGCCGCGTTCATCGAAATTTCGTTCGAACTGTTCGCGGACGCTGGCAAATCGATCGTCACAAAAACCTTGAACCTTCATGCTTTCTTCCAGTCGACATCCGAAAAGTTGATCGAGGAGTCTAGCGTAGTCGCTGGCCATTGACGCCCGCGCAAATGTTGCCGCACTTAGGAAAGAGGCGATGCAATTCACACAACTTCGTCGAACTCTCAGTTGCCTGTTGACAGAGGTTGGCAACGCGCGCAGCATGCGCGCCCTTTTTGAGCTAAGCCGAAGACCGCATTCGATAAGAAGATGACGATCCCCAACTGGAAAAACCTGATTTGTGCAGCGCAATTTATGTGCGCAGACCACGTGGTGCGTCTGGCACCAGGAGGCTACGGCTCGAGCGGATGAGATTTTAAGAAAACGAAACGTCGATTTCTAAGAACCCCGAAGAGCCACAAGCCTTCGGGGTTTTTCGTTTAGGGCGATCGTTTCTTAGTGCCGAGGGAGAGGAAACATGAATACTGAATACGAGCAACGCGCGCGCATCGACAGGCAGCGATTGCAGCGCAACCTGGTGAGAACTCTGATGCTTGGGTTCTTTCAGGTGTTCCTGGTGATCATGCCCATCGCCGTGCCGTTCTTTCAGAGCAAGGGATTGAGCATGCAGGAAGTATTCTCCCTGCAGGCGCTCTTCGCGCTGGTGGTGCTGATCACCGAGGTTCCCTCAGGGTATGTGGCCGATATGATCGGCCGCAAACAGACCCTGGTGATCGGTGCGGTGTTCTGCGGAATCGGACACACGCTGCTGCTCGGCGCGGATGGATTCTGGACGCTGGCGATGTTCGAAGCCGCGCTCGGCATTGGTCACAGCCTGGTATCGGGTGCAGACATCGCGCTGCTCTACGATACCGAGCTTGCGCTGGAGCGCGGTGAGCACGAGCAGCGCCAGGTCGTGGGCAGGCTCTATTTTGTGCGTACGCTGTCCGAAGCGGTCGCGGGGGTGACCTGCAGCGTGTTGTTGTTGTGGTCCATGGACGTTGCCGTCTACCTTCAGGCTGTTGTGGGCTGGGTGCCGCTTCTCGTCGCGTTTAGTCTGGTTGAGCCGCCCGGTCGACGCCTGGCCAAGACCGGGCACCTTGCCAACATGGCGCAGATCTGCCGCTATCTGGCGACTCACAGCGCGGTGTTGCGGCTTGCGTTTCTGGCATTGTGCATCTGGAGCCTCACCACGTTTTACGCGGTGTGGTTGCTGCAGAAGTTATGGCTGGAACAGGGTCTGGGGCTGAGCCATTTTGGTTACCTGTGGGCGATCCTGAGCCTGGCCGCCGGCCTTGCCGGTCGCTGGGCACACCAGGTAGAGGAAAAGATCGGTACCACGGCGGTGCTCGTGTTTATCGGCCTCGCCCCGGCCCTGGGTTATCTGGGACTGGATGCGTTCGGCGCGGTTGGCGGGTACTTTGCGAGCCTGACGTTCTGGGTCAGTCGGGGCATTGGATTAGTGATTCTGCGCGATGCGTTTAACCGGCGCATACCCAGCGAATTTCGCGCGACCGCGAACTCCCTGGCGAGCTTCGGCTTTCGCGCCGCGTTCGTGATCACCGGCCCATTTGTTGGCTACTCTTTCGATCTGTGGGGTATGAGCTTTACGTTGGGACTGCTGGCGGTTGCGACGCTGGTGATCTTCGCGAGTCTCATCGTGCCGCTGGTGCTGGCCGCGCGGGCGCAGCAGGTGGATGTCGCGGGCAACCCGGATACGATCGTCACCGAGCTAGCCGATACTCCGTAAACAGCTCTGGCTTGAAGGTCAGCCCGTGTCCCGGCGCTGTTGGGGGTCGCATGACCCCCGCGCTGGGGAGCACCGGATCCACGAACAGGTCGTCGTGCCAGCCCATGTACTCCAGCCAGCTGGCGTTGGGAATCGACGCCAGCAGATGGCTCATGAGTTCGGGAAACAGATGCGGCGCGATCGTGATGCCGTAGGGCTCCGCGATGGCCGCGATCCTGCGCAATCCGGTCAATCCCCCGCGCATGACGTCAGGTTGCAGAATCGGTACGCATGGATCGTCGAAAAACGGCTTTAAGTCGTGGTGGGTGAAGTGGTTTTCGCCGCCGACGATGCGGGTCTTCAATGCGCGCGCCACCTGGCGGTAGCCGTCGAAGTCGTGCGCGATGACGGGTTCTTCCAACCAGTAGATGTCGGATTTGTCGAGCCGCCGGCCGACTTCGATAGCCTCCTTGGCACTCCATCCCTGATTGACGTCCACCATAATGTGAACATCCGGCCCGAGCGAGGTCCGCATGGCGGCGACGTTTTCGATGTCCTGAGCGTGGGTAGCCGTGTGCGCCACCTGCATCTTGATCGCGGGAAAACCGTGGTCGATATAACGCTCGGCTTTTTCGATCATGCCGTCTTTGCCCAGGCCCCGATAGCAGCCACTCCCGTAGGTGGGCAGATCCTTGTGCGTGCCGCCCCAGAGTTCGTAGAGCGCAAGCCCGGCGCGTTTTCCGGCGAGGTCCCACAGCGCGACATCCAAAGCGGACATGGCCATCACGGTGATACCCATCCTGCCTTGAATGTATGTCGCGTCCCACATGCGATCGTACAATCCCTCGACATCCCCTGGATCCTCGCCGATGATGAGCGGTTCGAGCATCTCGTGAATGCAGCACTGCAATGTGCGCAAACCGCCGGCCAGGGGTTGAAGGTAGCCAACGCCAACCAGGCCGGATGCGGTTTGGATCTCGGCGATCAGGAATTCCTGGAGTTCGGGTGCATTCAGGCCGAAGCGGGGCGGTTCCGGCCAGGGAACCCCCAGCAGATGCGTGCGAATCTCCGCGATGGGGTCGTGGCCATCGACCATTACTGGAGCATCTCTAGTAATTCCGATGGCGTCGCGACCATTCGCTTCTTGCCGCAGGCGAGAAGTTCGGCGCGGCTGCCGAACCCCCACAGGACGCCGATTGCTTCAAGACCGTTGGCGTGGGTCGAAGCGATATCGATTTCTCGATCGCCGATCATCAGCCCGTCCACGGGAATCGTCTCGGTGGCCCGCAGGCGTTGGAGCTGCTGGCGTTTCGAAATGCCAACGTTCCCGCCGTCGATGAAATCGAACTGATGATCAATCTTGAACATCGTCAGAATTTTTTCTGCAAAGTCCACGCTGTGCGCGTTCGCAGACTAGTTTGCGATCACGAAGAGACCTCGACGGCGTCAATGAGACCGGGGCGCAGCAGTGGTCCGGTGCGTTTACGCTCGTATTTCTTCGCGGGAGTATTGATGATCTCGGTGATCTCTCCGGCTGCGAGTCCGGCGGCGATTCGCGAAGCACTGGCGTCCCCGTACACGGTATTGCGTTGCCGTGGTACGCGGTCGGTGGCCTCGATCATGTTTGCCATGGTTTGTGGCGAGGTTTCCTGGCCGTGGGTGGTGCCGGCGGCGCGACTGATGCTTTCGTTCATGAGCGTGCCGCCCAGATCGTTGCAGCCCGCGTTCAGACAAGCCTGCACACCCTCGTGGCCCATCTTCACCCAGCTCGCCTGAATATTCGATATCAATGGGTGCAGGGTGAGTCGCGCAACCGCGTGCATCAATACCGCTTCGCGGAAGGTGGGACCTTTGCGAGCTTTGCCCTTGAGATACATGGGCGCTTCCATATGCACGAACGGCAGCGGCACGAACTCGGTAAAGCCGCCGGTTTCGGCCTGCAGGTCTCGAATCCGCAGCAGGTGTCGGGCCCAGTTAACAGGCCGCTCCACGTGACCATACATGATCGTCGCGGTGGTCCTGAAACCCACCTTGTGAGCTGCCGCCATGACCTGCAGCCATTGTTCGGTGTTGATCTTGTCTGCGCAGATAATATCGCGGATTTCGTCGTCGAGAATCTCAGCGGCCGTTCCGGGCAGCGTATTCAGCCCCGCATCCTTCAACCGCCGCAGGTATGTCTCCAGATCCAGCTCCAGTGTCGCTGCGCCCTGCCAGACTTCCAGCGGAGAAAATGCATGGATGTGCATCTCCGGCACCGCCTGCTTGACCGCGTGGAGTATGCCGATGTAGGTGTCGCCCGTGTATTCCGGGTGAATTCCGCCCTGCATGCAGACTTCCGTGGCGCCGCGCGACCAGGCTTCCTCGGTGCGGCGTTGAATCTCTTCGTGGGAGAGATCGTAGGGCCGCCCGCGCAGGTTTTCAGACAGCTTTCCTTTGGAGAATGCGCAGAACTGACACTTGAAGTAGCAAATGTTTGTGTAGTTGATATTGCGGTTAACACAGAAGCTCACGGTGTCGCCGTTCATCTGCTGGCGGATGTGGTTGGCGGCATTGACCACCGCGCTGAAGTCGTCACCACGGGCCTGGAACAGCCGCACGACCTCGGCTTCGTCCGGCCGGATTTTGTCTCGCACCTTGTCAAGGATTTGGGCTACGTCGGCTGAGACGCGGCTTGGCACCCGGCCGATCGCGTCGAGCACCTCGCGTGGAGGTGCGTCCTCGGCGCCCGGGCACCAGTCGTCGGTGCGGGGAAAACCGTCCGAGTCGGAAAGCCCGAGAAGATGTTCGTGGAGCTCTGGCGCGGCCCAGGTGTCCAGATCAGAAAGATAGCTCGGATAAATCGTCAGCCGTTCATGCAGGCTCTTCCCGGCTACCGCGGTTTCCCGTGCCAGGTCGTCCAGATGCGGCCAGGGTGCTTCGGGGTTCACGAAATCCGGTGTCAGCGGTGAAACACCACCCCAGTCGTTGATGCCGGCGGCGACGATCTGTGAGAGCACCCCGGGACTCAAATTTGGTGGTGCCTGGAC
>JAYGEV010000193.1:0-7191 GCA_046582225.1 Pseudomonadales bacterium | reverse complement strand
TCGAACGTGCCCAGGATGATTGGCATCTCGCCACCCGAATCATTCATTTCGACAACATGGGCGACATGAGCCGGCACAACACCGCGTTTGAAGCCAGCTAGGCGAACCTCTCAGCCTTGGTCTGGGTTCCCTAGCCACTCCAACGAAATATTATCCTCTACCAGCTGTTTAATGCTGAAACTGCGGATGCCATGTTCCGCGCCGACCTCGACGGCCAGTTCGGATTTGTCGTTGGTGCGAACGAACACGAACGCGTTGGGATAGTTCTCCTTGAGCCACAGACCGGTCCGTAAATTGTCGGCCGCGCGCCCGGTGCCGAGGATTATTGTCGGCTGGTTGTGCGACAGGTCCACGCGGTCGGAAAGATCACTCCATACCTCCGGGTGGGAGATGTCTCCTTCGAAGATGAGTCGCCGGTAGTTCTCGCCGATGCGCCGCTGCTCTTCGGCAACCAGCACCCGGCGATCCGCGTCGACGTCGATTACCGCAACGGTGTCGATTTCGTTTTGGGCGTTGTCCTGCAACTGTTCCAGGACCGTCTGCCCAAAACGACCGAAACCGGCGAGCACCACGATATCGCGCGCCGCGGTCTTCCTGAAATGGCCAATCAGGTGATCGTTGACGAGGCTGGTTGCGGCCAGGTGATAGGAGTTGAACGTCGAACACAGCTTGGCAACGCCGGTGTCTTCCATCGCGCGGAGAAATCTCAGGTTGTCGCAGTGCAGGATCACCCTGGATTGCAGATGCGGAAAGATCCGAAGAATCTTGCTGGCCGCCTCGTAGGACTGAAAGTCATCGCCGCCCAACAACAGCACGCCGGCCGCTCTTTCGAGGTGCAATCCGTTGAGTAGAAAGTCGTTGGTGATGTCTCCAACAGCGACAATCACGCCAAACGCCTGCTCGAGTTCCTGCTGTCGCGTCGTCTCAGAGGTTTCGCCTACGACCACGATGGGTACGGTGGGGGCTCTGTCACGCAGAACCCGCAGATAGCTGGTCGTGAGCTCGCCCATGCCGACGATTACAATATGCTCTTTCAGTCTTGTCAGTTGCCAGCGGTGCGGCGACATGACCCTGATCACCGCCTCGATCACCGCCGATGCGGTGAGCAGCGGAGCGCCAAAATATGCCAGCCACAGAGCGATCTGCGCCAGCGCCGGTCCACCGTTGGGGGTGCCGATATCCAGACCGCCGACTACAAACAAGCCCAGGCTGTAGTACGCCTTGGTGAGCAGTCCGGAGCTGACAACGTCGGGTCGCTCGGAAAGCGATACGCCGGACAGCAAGCCGATAAATGCGAGCAGAAACAGAGTGACTGCCGCAGTCCAGCGCCAGTTCACCCGCCGATTGCCAAATTGTTCGAATGCCATTACCGGCGCGGCAGGAAACTAAAGGCCAAAGCCGGTAATGCGTTCAGCTGTGTGACTCCGCCAGGGCAGGAGCTTTGCGGTAGTTCCCGGCGGATTCAATCCGCGCATTCAGCGTGGCGGATATCTCGTCGGGTGGCGTGACGTAGGGATTGTCGGTCATCAGCCCCCGGTAGATCACGCCGTCTTTCATGACCGCGGTAATCCGGTCGTGATCCTGCAGCACGGTGATGTCCGCCAGCGGGTCGCCATCGACAATTACCAGATCAGCCAGTTTGCCCGCTTCAAGCGTTCCGAGCATTCCGGAGGGATCTACCGCCGCGCCGCCGTCACGAGTTGCGCACAACAACGCCTCGGCCGGCGACAGCCCGAACAACTCCACGAAATACTGCAGATCCTTCGCGTAGGTGCCGTGGGGAGTGATGTTGAGGCCATAGTCGCCGCCGATCAGTACCCGTACGCCCGCTTCTCGCAGGCGCTTGATCGTCACCACGGTTGCCTCGACTTCGCGTTCGTAAAACTTGAAGCGCGGTGACCCGGGGGGGGAACCCATCATTGTGCCGTTGCGCAGAAATGCGAGCTCCCAGGCGATCGCCGGACCAACGAACAGCCGATCCCGGTTTTGTTTGAGCAGATCTATCGCTTCGTCATCCAGGTAGTTTGCGTGGCCGATGAAGTCGACGCCGTGGCGCACCGCCTGCTTCACGGCAGCCGCTGACCTGGAGTGGCAGGCGACCCGCATGCCCCGGGTGTGCGCCTCATCCACGGCTGCGGCGACCTCTTCATCGGTGTAGGTCAACTCGCCGGGCGGCGCGTGCCCTCCGGGACCTTCGCCGTCGAGAAAGATCTTTACCACGTTGCCGGTGTTCTTACGGATCGTTCTGACCGCCTTGCGCACCGCCCATGGTCCGTCGGCAAGCATGCCCAGGCCGTCGATCTGCAGCTTGGCATAGTCGGGGTGCAGGTCTGCGTTAGAAGAGGTTGCGCCGACATCGCGACCAGAGGCCAGCAGCCTGGGTCCGGGGAACTGTCCTTTGTTAATGGCGTCGCGCAGAAACACATCGACGCGATGCACGGAGCCGAAGCTGATCGCCGAGGTGAAGCCGGAACCCAGCATCACACGCGCGTTGTCGACCGAGTCCATCATGACCTGTTCAACCGGTGACTTATCGAGTTCGTCAGGGCCGTTGTTGGTGTAGGAGAGGTGAGCATGGGATTCGGTCATGCCTGGCATCACGAACTGACCACCAAGGTCGATGCGCGTAACGTCCTCGGGCACCTCAGGCAGGTCGGTCGCAGGCCCTGCGTAGCGAACGGTGCGGCCATCGATCCAGATTGCGGCATCCTCGATCAATTCCGCGTCCACGCCGGCGAACAGCCGGGCATTATTGAGGAGCATCTGATTTGAGCTTTGGATGTTCATCTATCTGCCTCTATCGGTCATACAGACAGCTTAAACCAGGTGATCCGCGGGTTACAATCATGGGCGGTTGAACGGGGGGAGACAGACCATATGCCGTCTGAAGTGGTAAAAACAGAAATGCTCGAAGACGGCATCGCCGTCGTGACTATCGACAACCCGCCGGTTAATGCGCACAGCGCCCAGGTGCTCACCGAGGTGGCAGCCGCGTTCGATGGGCTCGATCGAGATGACGTGCGCGTTGCGATCTTTACCGGCGCGGGCAGGGTGTTCTGCGCCGGCGCCGACATCAAGAATCGCTCGGCCGGTACGCCTCAGCCAGGGGCACATTGGCAGACCAGCCGGATTGCCCGCGAGGCCTATCATAGCGTGCGCGAGTGCGTGAAACCGGTTATCGGCGCGCTCAACGGCCCGGCTCTCGGCGGCGGGCTGGCGTTCGCCGCCTCGTGCGACATGCTGGTCGCGGCGGAGACCGCGTGCCTGGGATTGCCCGAGATCGATGTCGGGTTGCTCGGTGGCGGCCGCCACGCCCAGCGCCTGTTCGGCCACTCGCGACTGCGCCGCATGATGCTCACCGGCTACCGGGTATTTGGTCCGGAGCTCTATCGGCTCGGTGTGGTCGAGGAATGCGTGGCCGCAGATCAGCTCATGGAGGCGGCCCTGGGTCTGGCGCGGGAAGTCGCCGCCAAGGCCCCGATCGCGATCCGGCTGGCCAAGCATTCACTGAATACCATCGAGGAACTGAGCCTGCGCGACGGCTACCGCTTCGAGCAGACCATGACCGGGCAGCTGTCTCAGACCGAAGATTCCAGGGAAGCCATGCGGGCGTTCGTGGAGAAGCGAAAACCAGAATTCACGGGGAGGTAACGATATGAAGATTGGTGCAGTGTTTCCTCATCTGGAAATCGGAGCCGATCCCATCGTGGTGCGCGATTGGGCGCAGACGGCCGAGGATCTGGGTTACAGCCACGTTCTCGCCTATGACCACGTGCTGGGTGCCGAGCATGCCGGCCGCGAGCCCGCGTTGTGGGGCCCGTATACAGAGCAGTCTTCGTTTCACGAACCGTTCGTGTTGTTCGGCTACTTTGCTGGCTTTACGTCCAGGATTGAGCTCGTAACCGGCGTGATCATTCTTCCCCAGCGTCAAACCGTGCTGGTCGCCAAGCAGGCGGCCGAGATCGACCTGCTCTCGGGCGGTCGGTTGCGCCTGGGCGTGGGCACGGGTTGGAATTATGTTGAGTACGACAGCCTGGGCGAGAACTTTCGAAACCGTGGAAAACGCCAGGAAGAGCAGATCGAGGTGCTGCGCAAGCTGTGGGCTGAACCGGTCATTGACTACACCGGTGATCACCACAGGATCGAGCGCGCCGGCCTGAAACCGTTGCCGGGGAGACAGATTCCTATCTGGCTGGGTGGCTTCAGCGAAGTGGCCTATCGGCGCGCAGCCCGCCTCGCGGATGGATTCATCTTTGGTGGCGGCAGCAGAGACGGGCTTGCGGCATTGGAGCAGATTCGCGGCTACCTCGACGAAGCTGGCCGTGACCCGGCAAGCTTTGGGGTCGAGGCCATGCTCGGCTATCAGGCGGGTCCGGATAAGTGGGCCCGCGATGTGGATGTCTGGCGCGACGCCGGGGCGGATTACGTCTCCATGCGGGCGATGGATGCCGGCCTTGCCAGTCCCCAGGAGCATATAGACGCGCTTCGCCACTATTGGGAAGCAGTCAACTGAACTAGAATGTGGGGTTGGATCTGGGAGAAGAACACGAATGAGCGATAGTGATACGTTTCGCAGCGAGACCCGTGAATGGCTCGAGGCGAACTGTCCAGCGGGAGTGCGCGGCTCGAGCCAGTTAATGGGTGTGTGGGGCGGTCGACGTGGGACGTTCCCCAGTGACGATGCCCGGGTATGGCTGGAGCGGATGGTTGAGAAAGGCTGGACCGTGCCGACCTGGTCCAAAGAGTATGGTGGGGCAGGGCTGTCCGATGCCGAGGCCCAGGTGCTCACTCAGGAAATGCAGCGCCTCGAGGCAAATGCGCCGCTGTTCTCTTTTGGCATGGCCATGCTGGCCCCGGCGTTGATGGAGTTTGCCTCCGAAGAACAAATGCTCGAGTTCCTGCCGCCCATCGCCCGCGGAGAGATTCGCTGGTGCCAGGGCTACAGCGAGCCGGGCTCGGGATCCGATCTGGCATCACTGCGCACCAGGGCGGTGCGCGATGGTGACCATTACGTGGTCAACGGCAGCAAGATCTGGACATCGGACGCGGACGTGTCGGATTGGATTTTCGCACTGGTGCGGACCGACCCAGACGTACCAAAGCACGACGGCATCAGCTTTCTCCTCATCGACATGGAGACGCCGGGCGTATCGGTGTCGCCCATCGAGTTGATCAGCGGAGCGTCACCCTTCTGCGAGACGTTTTTTGATGATGTGCGGGTTCCGATTGGGAACAGGGTTGGCGAAGAAAACAAAGGATGGAACATCGCTAAGCGCCTGCTTCAGCATGAGCGCGCGATGCTCGCGGTGGGTGGTAGTGGGCGCGGGCCTCAGCGCAAGTCGCTGCTCCAGGTTGCCCGCGAATCTATGAACACGCCCGAGGGCGCACTGCCTGAAGCCGCCCTGCGGGAAGAACTGGTTCAATTCGAGATGGATCGGCTATGTTATGGCGCGACCTTTCAGCGGAGCGCGGATGCGGCAAAGGCCGGTCGCGGGCCCGGACCTGAAACGTCGATGTTCAAGCTGTACCTGTCGGAGATGAACCAGCGCGGTTCGGACCTGCGGCAACGCATGGTTGGCGCCGAAGGACTCGGCTGGGCCGGTGACGGATTCGCCAAAGACGAGCTGCAGATCACCCGCGAGTGGCTCTACGGGAGGGCCGGGACCATTCTCGGCGGAACCTCTGAGATTCAAATGAACATCATCGCCAAGCGTGTGCTTGGCCTGCCGGATTAATCTGCATGTCACTGGTCCTCAACGAAGAACAGGAACTGCTGCAGGACAGCGCCCGCGATTTTGTCACCAACAGTTGCCCGATTGACTGGCTGAGAAAGGTCCGAGGCGAAGCCGACTCAATCGGCTACGATGCAGATGTGTGGCGGCAGATGGTGGAACTCGGTTGGACGGCTATTCCGTTTGCCGAAGACGTTGGCGGACTCGGGCTGGGTTATGCCGAGGTGGGCGTGGTGCTCGAAGAACTCGGAAAGCGGCTGGCGGTCACCCCCTACCTGTCGAGCGTTGTGCTCGGTGGTGGTGCGGTGGATCTCGGCGGAACCGATGCCCAGCGCCTGGAGATTCTTCCCGGCGTGTGCGAAGGCACCACTTTGCTTGCGCTCGCCTACCAGGAAACCCAACGCCACGACCCATACGCGATCTCGACGAGTGCCAAGCAGAACGACGGCGGTTACCTGCTTTCCGGCCGTAAAGTGCTGGTCCTCGACGGGGCCGCCGCCGACCGGTTGATCGTGGTCGCGCGCACCTCCGGCGCATCTGGAGATCGCGATGGACTGACGTTGTTTGTCGTTGATCCGAAAGCCTCAGGCGTAGAGGTCACCCGCGGCCTGTTGCTGGACAGTCGCAGCGCCGCTCACCTGCAGCTGAATAACGTTGCCGTCGACTCAAGCGCGGTTATCGGCGAGGTTGATGCGGGCGCGGACGTGCTCGACACAGTATTAGATCGTGCGGCCATCGCCGCGTCAGCTGAGATGCTCGGTGGCGTGCAGGAGGCATTTGAACGCACGGTGGAATATCTAAAAGAGCGTGAACAGTTCGGCGCCAAGATTGGCTCGTTTCAAGGCTTGAAACATCGCGCTGCGCGCTGGTTCTGTGAAGTGGAACTGACGCGTTCCATTGTCGCCAAGGCGCTGCGCGCAATCGATGGGCAGGATCCGAAGGTTGCGGAGTTTGCCAGCACCTGCAAAGCGCGCGCATCGGATGCCTTCCGCCAGTCCGGCCAGGAAGGCGTGCAGATGCACGGCGGTATGGGCGTAACCGATGAGGCGGACATCGGGTTTTTTCTAAAACGCGCGCGAGTATCAGAGTTGCTGCTTGGCGACTCGGCGTATCACCGTAATCGTTTTGCGGAGATGCGTGGTTTCTAGCTGTATGATCTGTTGGCGACCCAGAGGGAGGGGTTTATGACACAAGTATCTATCAACGAAAACATCCTCGAGTTGTCGGGCGAAGGTCCGCGTCTGCTCGGGATGCGCTGCAAGACGTGTGACAATCACGTCTTTCCGTTTCAGAAAGGGTGTCCGAAATGCGCGGGCACGGATGTCGAGGCGGTGAAGCTCGGTACCCGGGGCACGCTCTGGGCGTGGACCATTCAGGGTTTTCCACCCAAGGCGCCACCATATCTCGGCGAAACGGATCCTGAGAAATTCCGGCCCTATGGAGTTGGCTATGTGGAGCT
>JAYGEV010000184.1:0-1606 GCA_046582225.1 Pseudomonadales bacterium | reverse complement strand
GATGGACACCAGTGCTTCGGTCGGATCGATAACCAGGCCACCGCCCGAAGGCAATCTCACCGCGTGCTGGAATGCAGTTTCGATCTGGCTTTCGATCTGATATCGGCTGAACAGCGGAACGGGGTCCGAATAGAACTTCATTCGCTCGCCATACTGCGGCATCACCTGATCGATGAACGTTTTTGCTTCGTCATAGGCATCCTGCCCGTCGATCAGAACTTCGCCGATGTCTTTGCGCAGGTTGTCGCGAACTGCGCGGACAATGATGTTGTTTTCCTGATAAATCAGCTTCGGCGCTCGCTCAGCATCGTTCGCCTTCCCAATGGAGTCCCACAACTGCAACAGATAGTCCAGATCCCACTGCAGTTCCTCGGCACTGCGGTCCACGCCAGCGGTGCGCACGATCACGCCCATGCCGTCAGGTATGTTCAATTCACTGAAGGCCTGGCGAAGTTGTTCGCGGTCATCGCCCTCGATTCTGCGCGAAATACCTCCGGCCCGCGGGTTGTTGGGCATCAGCACGAGGTATCGTCCCGCCAGGCTGATGAATGTCGTGAGCGCTGCGCCCTTGGTTCCACGCTCTTCCTTATCGACCTGCACCAGGATTTCCTGTCGTTCGTGCACGAGCTCGGAAATGATGAGTTTGCTGCCTTCGCCTGGCTTCTTCTTGAAGTACTGACGGGAGATATCCTTAAGCGGTAAAAAGCCGTGGCGGTCCGCTCCGAAATCCACAAATGCGGCTTCCAGGCTGGGCTCTACACGAGTAATTTTCGCTTTGTAAATGCTGGCCTTCTTCTGCTCTCGCCCGCGGTTTTCGATGTCGAGGTCGTAGAGTTTCTGGCCGTCTACGAGGGCAACACGAACCTCTTCAGGTTGGGTTGCGTTAATCAGCATGCGTTTCATAATTTGGTGTTTCCTTATCTGGCGAACGGTCGGGCGAACACGGCAGTGTGCTGCTGTGCGCGCAAAGTGCCGCCTGCGGGACAGCCCCCAGTGGGGCGGAGGAAATCGAGGGCTCGGGTGGCAGGTGCCCACCGGAGACTGGAAAGCGGCGTGTTCAGGAGAACCAATCTCTGACAACAATGACACGCGTGCTGGTTCAGCGTGCGTGACTACTCATGTGTCAGATGTCTTGTGAATTGAACTCCCTTTTGCTGGCGACCCTGGTCGCCAATCTGTCGCTTGCCTACGGAGCAGGGCAGCGCGCCGCTGCCTGCTGGCTGTGTGCCACCGGCTAGGGTGGCATTCGACGCGGGGCCTTGCCCGTCGCCGATGAAGAATCCGTTTGGTCGCTACGGAACGTTTTCGCGTTCCGCGAGCCTCTAAATTTCCTGCGTATTGCTGCCTTGCGGCCGTTGCCAGTGATCTTGCGGCAGCATCCAGATGCTTATCGAGGGTGCTTCGGCAGATCGGAATTGCAATTGGCCGTACAGTTGGCTTAATTCCCTCTTCCTAAAAAGGTATTTACGGGTGTTTTGCAAAAGGGTCTACAAAATGGCCGTTTTGCAAATGGAGAATATCAACAATCGATATCGGACAATGTCGTTCGAACGATAGCGGCTGAGTGCTGGTTAGCAAGTTCAATAAGCGATATCGGCCTGCTAAC
>JAYGEV010000255.1:0-1534 GCA_046582225.1 Pseudomonadales bacterium | reverse complement strand
CTATCGCGACCACCGCGCTCACCAGAGTCCTGGCGAGACGCCTGTCCTCTAACCGCAGTACGTGGCGGCGTTGGGGTCCTAATCCGTTGGGCGTGCACCCACTAAAGCATGAGGAAATCTTAGCCAACTATGTCGGGTAGCACGAACCGCGCGAAGTGGTCCGTGGAGCTGCTTGTGGCCGAAAGCAATGGGATGGACTCCTCCTCACCTGATCGGCATCTAAGTGCCAGACTGGAAGTGTATTCACCAGTCAACGATAAGAAGGAGTCCACAATGGAAGTTAAACGAGTTGGTATTGATTTGGCAAAGAACGTCTTTCAGCTGCACGGTGTTGATCGCCACGATCTGATCGAATCCTATGTCGAGCGCGGGCCATTGAAGCTATGACCAGGGAAACAAGCAATCCGACACCGGCCGACAAGACAGGCGGCGTTCGGCATCGTTTCAGTGGTGCGCTCTACGAAAGCGACGGCCCCGACCGGGTCCGGGTGACCCAGCCTGATGGGGCGTTTGGCATCTTCGACGGCGTTGGCCGCTGGATCGAAGGCGAGGTGTACGATGTGGATCCGGAAATGTGTGTATGATTGAGCATTAGTCGTGCTGAGGTTAGCCACCGCCTGAGCTCACAAACGGTAAAGTCCCCAGGCGAGAAGTAGATAGGTCGTCACTGTGGACCAATTCGACTCAGCCCATCACCTGCAAGCGTTCAGCTTTGACGGCGAAGTCGCCGTTGTCACTGGAGGCGCACTCGGTATGGGCTACCCCATCGCGCGTACGCTGGCCGAGCTCGGGGCCAAAGTGGTGATTGCCGATCGGGATGCCGATGCGGGCGTGTCAAATACCTTGATCTGGCAGTCCTGATACCCCACCAACGCACGGCAAGATCGTCGGGCTTTAGATGCATTCGAGATTTTCGCTGCAGCTATTCATAAATACACGAGCTATTTTCCGTCGACAGAGAAGACCAGCAATACATTGCCGGGCATGTGGAAATAGATCCCGTAGCCGGAATTCACATAAAGATGCCCATCTTTGACGATCGGGGCACTGCCGCCACCGAAAGAACCGCCATGGGCTGCCGCGCCGCTGATGGTCTCAAATGTCCGGTCCGCGTCGATTTCCCAAAGAACGGTGCCGTTGGCGGTGTCATAGGCGCGCAACCGTGAATCCATATGTCCGGCGAAAACGACGCCGGGTATCGCCGTAACCGCTGCGGAAACGCCAGGGTCGCAATTCTCCCGTTCGCCGCAGCGATTCTCCGCAATCGCCGACCACTTGATCGCGCCGGTGAAGGCGTCGACACCAAATATTCCAGGCTTGGCTTCGGAGATTGGAAGCATCCGGTCGTCGTAATCGGACATGGGCACGAATACCGTCGAGCCTTCGGCGGCGATGCCGAAATGGGTGCCGCCTTGATTACCGCCGCGTCCGACTTGGGTGCGCCACAGCTGTTCGCCCGTATCCGGGTCAATGCCGTGGGCCTGACCGTTCTTTTGTGCTGCGACCAAGATCTCGCGCGCGCCGTCGCGGACTA
>JAYGEV010000202.1:0-2322 GCA_046582225.1 Pseudomonadales bacterium | reverse complement strand
ACCGTTTCTTTTCCCGAGCCGAAGTTCGTTCAGACCAACGGCATTCGCATTGCTTACTACGAGATGGGGCAGGGCATGCCGGTGGTTCTGTGTCACGGGTTTCCCGAGCTTGCATTTTCCTGGCACCGGGTCATGCCGCTGTTGGCCGATGCCGGCTATCGCGCCATCGCCGTTGACCAGCGCGGATACGGTGCGACTGAGCGGCCACCGGGAACCGAAGACTATGCCATCACCGAACTGGCGGCCGACATCGCCGGATTGCTGGACGCATTGGGGATCGATAGAGCCGTTTACGCAGGCCACGATTGGGGCGCGCCGGTGGTGTGGAATTCGGCACTGTTGCAACGCGACGAGGTGGCGGGCGTGATCGGCGTGAACAACCCCTACACGCCGACAATACCTACCGATCCCCTGGAGCTGGTGCGCTCCGAATGGGGCGATGAGCACTACGTGGTGAACTTCCACAACAAGGGTCCGGACGATCCGGATTCGTCGGACGTTAAGTTCAACGCTAACGTCGAGCAGGTGTTCCGTGGTTTGTATCGCGCCAACCTGTTCAGCATGGACGACTTTGCGCAGTTGCCCAAGGAACAGCGAGTACTGCGCATGGAGCCGATTGTGTTCAACCCGGATCCACCGGGAAAACTCGTGCTCAGCGATGATGAGCTGGCCTATTTCGTAGCCGCGTTCGAAGAGACTGGCTTCACGCCGGGGTTGAACTGGTATCGCAACATCTCGCGAAACTGGCGCTCAACGAAGGACCTTGATCCACACATTCACGTGCCATGCCTGATGATCGAGGTCACCGGCGACCCGTCCGGACCGCCCGGTTGTACCGAGCAGATGCGGCCCTATATTGCAGACCTCGACGGTGCGGTCATCGCAGACTGCGGGCACTGGACGCAGCACGAAAAGCCGGCCGAACTCGGCGGTCTGATGATCGACTGGCTCGGCACCAAGTTCGGCGGATGACCGCCGCCGATCAAACCGAAGGCCGTAAACGGTCGCTAAACCGGATCCGCCTGACTGATCACCCCGGATTCGATGAGGCCATTGATTTCGGCCGGAGTGAGTGACAGATCCTCGGCGACCACCTCACTGGAATGACGACCGAGCAGCGGCGCCGCCTTCATGGCCACTTCGCTTTCAGACATGCGTGCCGGCCAGCCGAGCAGCTTGATCGGGCCGTGAACCTCGTGCTCCACGGTGTGAATGAAACCTCGCTCGGCAAGGTGCGGGTTGTCGTAAAGATCCTTGGTGTCGAGCACTGCGCTGGCGGGCACGCCTGCCTCGGCAAGGACCCGCATTGCCTCGTACTTGTCGCGCTGCATGGTCCACGCGGTAATTTCCTGCTTTAGAGCGTCCCTGTTTTCCAACCGGTCGCTCTGGTGCTCGAAACGCGGATCCTCGATGAGTTCCTCTCGCCCGATGGCCCGGCACAGGTCCTGCCACATGCGAGGGGTAACCGCCATCAGGAAGACGTAGTCATTCGGGCCATCGCCGGTGCAGGGGTACAAAGACATCGTCGGCAGTTTTCCGTTGCCGGTTCTGGGCGTTGCCTCTTCACCGTAGTTGGTGCTCGCGGTGGCCGTGCGCAGGTAGTAGGTCATCGCTTCCTGCATCGACAGCTCGATGAACTGCCCTTTGCCGGTGTTGAGCTTCTGCACGTAGGCGGCTGAGATCGCCAGCGCCATCTGCACCCCGGTGCCGGCGTCGCCGGTGGTCGGCCCGGGACGCATCGGCGGGCCATCTGGCTCGCCGGTGATGGAGAAGGCGCTGGCCGCCGCCTGTCCCACCATGTCGTAGCACTTGTAGTCGGCCCATGGCCCGGAAAGGCCAAAGCCTTTAATACGTGCGTAGATGATCTCAGGATGGATCGCTTTCATGACATCGTAGCCAATGTCCAGCCGCTCGATCACGCCGGGGCCGTAGTTTTCGATGAACACGTCGTATTTCGGCAGCATTTTCAGCAGCAGTTCGCGGCCTTCGGGCTTTCGCAGGTTCATCGCAATGCTGCGCTTGTTGCTGTTCCACACCATGAAGTATTCGGCGTCGCTGGAGTCATCGCCCCACACCCCACGGCCTGGATCTCCCGTGCCAGGCTGTTCGACTTTGACGACGTCAGCTCCGAGCCACGCCAGTGCCTGAGTGCACGCGGTACCCGCTTCGTACTGCGTCATATCCAGAATTCTCAATCCGTCCAGTGCAGGCATGCGCCGCCCCCTGTCGTTGCATCACCAGCACCAAGCATAGAAGGCTTGATGCTCGAATTGAAGGTATGCTGTGGGCAATCTGGCGCTCGAGAGAAAACACATGCTCATG
>JAYGEV010000148.1:0-2385 GCA_046582225.1 Pseudomonadales bacterium | reverse complement strand
GTGGTTCAACTCGGGAGGGCACCAAGGACACCGTTACCAAGCTCATTCAGAACGGACTGTCGGCGGCCCCGCATCTCTCGATCGGCGGTGACAGCCGCGCGGATACCTTCTCGCTGCTCGACTACTACCGCGACATCGGCGTCAAACGCATCGTTGCGCTGCGCGGCGACCTGCCTTCGGGCACGGGTCGCGCGCGCTTCACCCACAACGCCGAGATTCTGGTGGGATGGATCCGGGATCACTCGGCCGACCACTTTCATCTGGAAGTCGCCGCCTATCCCGAGACCCATCCGGATGCACCATCGCCGGCCGCGGATCTCATGGCCTTCAAGAACAAAGTCGACGCGGGCGCCAACAGCGCGATCACCCAATACTTCTACAACCCCAACGCGTACTACGACTTCATCGAGCGCTGCGCCGCTGCAGGTGTCCAGATCCCGATCGTTCCCGGGATCATGCCGATCACCAACTACCAAGGCCTCATCCGGTTTTCCGTCAACTGCGGCGCCGATATTCCACGGTGGCTACAAAAGCACCTCGAGGCGTACCAGGACGACGAAGATAGTCTGAAGCGTTTCGGAGTGGAAGTAGTCACCCGGCTGTGCGAGGACCTGCTCAAGGCGGGAGCGCCAGGCTTACATTTCTATACGCTCAATCGTTGGGGCGCCAGCCGCTCGATCTGTCAGAATCTGGGCCTCACCGCGCAGGCGGCATGAACCCGCGTCTGTATCTGCAACCCCCGATTTCGGAGGGGGCAGAGTTCACGCTGAATTCTGAGGATTCACACTATCTGGGCAGGGTGCTCCGGTTGAAACACGGCAACCAGTTTCGATGCTTCGACGGTGGAGGCAGTGAATGGTCCGCGCAGCTTACAACCGCCAATCCACGGGCGAGCGCAGTAACCGTTGGTGAGCTTGTGCGTTTCGAACACCCTCCCCAATTCGAGCTGCACCTCGCTCAGAGCTGGCTGAAGGGCCAGTCCATGGATCAGGTCGTCCAAAAAGCCACCGAACTGGGGATCAGTGACTTCTGGCCGATCAGCGCCGCGCGAAGCAACGTTCGCATTGACGAGTCGCGCACGCGCAGCCGAATGCAGCACTGGCAACGAATCGCTCGCAGCGCAACCGAGCAGAGCGAGCGCCTGTACCTGCCGCGGTTGCACCAGCCGCGCGATCTCGGTGATTTTTTGAAACGCCCACCTTGCGAGTCGCTGCTGTTTTTCGAACCTGGCTGCCCGACGTTGCCAACCGACCTGGCACGCCAGACACTGGTTCTTCTGGTCGGCCCTGAGGGTGGTTGGACGACCGAGGAGCGAAACATGGCCCAACACGCGAATGCACATTTGCACGGTCTGGGTGATCTGATTCTGCGGGCCGAGACTACCCCGCTGGCGGCGCTTGCCGCGCTACGACATGGTTGGCAATGGCGCTAGGGGAAATCGAGCGCTGAGAGGCGGAATCAGGCGCGCTTTCGGGCGTTGGCCAGTTCAGAGACGTGCTGCTCGATGACCTTGAGATCGGGGATGATCGCCGACTCCGTGCCGACCCGCACCGTGGCAACTTCGGCTTTGCCAAGTTTCGCCGGTACGTTTTCCAGGTCGCCGTCCGTGAGCTGCAACATCCGCGGCAACCCTTCCGCCGCCAGAGCGTAAAAAGGAATTGCGTCTGCGGTTCTGGAGCGGTTCATGACCATCATGCACCGTCCGACCTTGCGATCTTCATGGAGTGAGGAACTAAACCGCTCAAAACGAATGACCGGTATCGACTCGCCTCGCCATCCAAGTATACCCAGACACCAGTCGGGGGCGTCCTCGAGGACCTTGACCCGTCGCCAGGGTAAGATCTCCGCGATGCAGATGTTCGGCAACAGCAGCTGCATACCACTGAGCGGAATGACTACGCAGGACAATTCTGTACTTTGCTGAGCCACGACCTCTGCCATCTCAATCCTTCAAATTCACCAACTCATCGATCGTCTCGAGCAGTTCGTTCTCCTGGAACGGCTTGCCCAGGAAGCTGTTTACGCCCAAGTCTGCAGCATGCTCCTGATGTTTCTCCCCTGTCCGTGAGCCGATCATGATAATGGGCAGGTCGTGCAACCGGTCGTCGCGCCGCACCTGTTTCGCCACCTCGAAGCCATCCATGCGTGGCATTTCTATGTCGAGGAGCATTACATCCGGACGTTTTTCCTGAAGCAGTGCGACCGCTTCAATGCCGTCTTTGGCGGTAATCACCTCCAGACCCTGACGCTCCAGCAGTCGTGAGGTTACCTTTCTCACCGTCACCGAGTCGTCAACCACCATCACGCAGGTTCGGCCTCCACGCCCCAGCGGGCGTTTGTGGGCAATCAAGCCGTCGCCGCTTTGCGCACGGATCAAAGCCAACA
>JAYGEV010000097.1:0-7962 GCA_046582225.1 Pseudomonadales bacterium | reverse complement strand
TGTGGCGAAACCGATCGGAATTTCTGGTCGGTCGAGACGCGATCGTGGGGTTCCAGCGGGAAAAGTGGAACCGGGAGCTCGATTATCGGCTCATCAAGGAGCAGTGGGCCTACCATGAAAATCGAATCGTGGTGCGCTTTGTCTATGAATGGCACGACGCCTCCGGGAGCTGGTTTCGATCCTACGGGAACGAGAACTGGGAGTTTAATCAGAACGGGCTGATGTGCCGCCGGATTGCCAGCATCAATGACCTGCCGATCGACCACGACGATCGCAGCTATACCTGGCCGTCCGGCCGACGCCCGGACGACCATCCGGGGCTGTCGGATTTGGGTTTTTAGGCGTTCACAGCACTTTCGCGTTGCCTGAGCGGCCGCGCCTGCCCACGACCAGAACCAGCAGGCTCGGCAGCAGCGTGAGGTTGGCGATCAACGCCAGCACCATGGCCACCGCGATGAGCACGCCGAAGTAGATCGTGGGCACGAAGTTGGAAAACACGAGCACTGAAAACCCGATGATGATGGTCACGCTGGTGAAGTACATCGCGCGGCCGATAGTCGCATGGCTCCACGCAATCGCCTGCCGCACGTCCGGGTCGTTGGCATACTCCTCTTTGAAGCGGTGCAGGTAGTGGATGGCGTCGTCTACGCCGATGCCGATGCTGATGGCCGCGATGGTGATGGTCATCATATCCAGCGGAATGCCCGCATAGCCCATCAGCCCGATCACGCTGGCCGCGGCAAGGATGTTTGGAATGAGCCCCAGCACCGCATACCACACCGATCGTAACAAGATAACAAACATTGCAAAGGTGGCAAGCAGAACGTACGCGAGCGTATTCACCTGGGAGCTGAACAGTTGCTCGAGCATGCTGTTGAACAACACCGTCATGCCGGTGATTTGCACATCCTCTGGCCGCAACTGGGTATGGGTGGTCGCGAATTCGCGAATGTCCGCGACCAGCTGATTGCGGTCGAAGTACGGACCGCTCTCGATGACCCGCGCGGCAATTCGCATCTCGCCGGTGGAGGGCGACGCATAGGGCGCAATGAGTTCGGCGCGCAGATCCTCAGGTAATACTTCGAGGATCGCAGCAACCTCGATGTTGGACAGTTGCTCGCCGTCCGTGAACTGCAGAGCCAGATCTTCCAGCGAGGTCATCGACAACACCTTGCCGACTTCGGGCCGGGACTCCACGTAACGATGCACCCGTCGCACCACGTCGAGCTTGTCGCGGGTGAACCAGTAACGTTCCGGGTAGGTCTCCTCGTCGTCTGCGAAGAAATCATCCTCGAAATCCACGTACGCCTCATAGGATCCGAATCTCAGCAACACATCAAATGGCACCGTGCCGCCCAGGTTCTCGTCCACGAAGCTCATGCCCTTGTGGATATCCGTGTCATCCTGGAAATAATCGATGAAGCGGTTATCCATGGACACCAGGCTCAGCCCGAAGACGGCGATCGCCGCCCAGAGGACCGCAACGGAGGCGACCACTCCGGCACGCCACCGGGCCACATGGCTGAAGAAGCGCGTCACCGCGAGTTCGTGGGGCGCCACTACCTGGGTCGCGCCGCGCCCCATCAGCAACAACATGGCCGGAAACAGGCTGAAGCTGGTGAGAAACCCGATGCCGATTCCGATGCACATCATCCAGCCAAAGTCTTCCACCGGAACGATCCTGCTGGCGGTGAGCGAGCCGAATGCGGCAATGGTGGTTAATGCGTTGTACGAGCACGGCGCAAGTTTGCTCACCATGGTCTGGCGAACCAGCGCTTTCGCATCCATCTGCGGGTAGGTGTGTGCCAGCTCTCGATAGCGAACGATGAGATGGATCGTCAGCGATATGGTGATGATGGAAAGCAACGAAACGAAGTTTGAAGAAACCACCGTTGCGGGCCATTGCGCCAGGCCCAGCACGCCTACCGTGAAGGCGATGGTCACCGCACTTGTGAGCACGGGAAGCAAAACCCAGCGCAGCTGCCGAAAGAATCCGTACAGGGTGATCATCACGAGCACCACTACGGTTCCACCAAACACGGCAAGATCGCTCTTCACGAAAGCGATCATGTCTGCGGCGATCATCGGCACACCACCCACGTAGAGCACGCCTCGATCGCTGAACCCGCTGCGAACCTCCCGTACTTCGGCAATCAACCGCTCACGTGCCGACAGATAGTCTTCGCGCAGTGCCGCGTGCTCGAGTTCGAGATCGGCAAGCCGGACCCGCTGTCTCGGGCCCAGCGACGGCAGCGCCTTCAACCGCGTACGGTCCTGATCTACCGCCAGCAGATCCCGGTCCAGAGAGATATCCACGCGCATGGCCGTGGTTTGGCCATCCACGGTAATCAGCAACTCCCTGAAATAGGGGCTGTTGCGCAACTCATCGCGGGCGAGCGCCCGATCCACACCAGGTGATTCAAGGGTCTTAAAACCGTCGGCGATGTCGGCCAGCGCCATAGGCGGACTCTTCAACAGCGGCACATCCAGCACCGAAAAAACCTGTGCGACGCCATCGATCGCTTCGAGCTGGGTCTGCAGCTCGCGCAGAATCGTCAGGTTTTGTGGTGCGAGCGCTTCGCCGCTGGCGGGGGTAAACGTCAGCAGCAGAAACTCATCCCCACCAAAGGTCTCCGCCGCCCTGAGGTAGGTGGCAAGATCAGGATCACCCTCCACCACCAGGGTGTCTGACGAAGCATCAAAGGCAAACCTGGTGGCGAAGTAGCCGGCAACACAAAGCAACAGCGCAAGTACCACGAGTATCGCGTGGGGGTGCCGCAGCAGACGCAGATAGCCGCGAACCAGCGGTCCTGATTGTGTGGGCGTGGAAATGGTTATGCCTGTGGAGGGTGCTTTTTTGGCTATTGTTTAGCCGCGCCGAACATTAATCAACTGATCGCACCAGCGTCGAACACCGCTGCCGGTCCGGCTGTCCCGGCATCATGCGCGAACCCGGCTATTCGCGCTTTTTCTCCATCGTTGCCTTGATCAGCGCAACCTGCTCCGCGGTGACCGGGGCAAAGTCGCCAAGCACGCAGGTGGCGCTGGTCTTGATGCCGGCTGAAATGCCGTACTCGACGGCCACAAAGTCGTCGAGGTTGCACAGCTGAGAGGTACGCAACTCGAACTGGAGCACGTCCCGCCGATGCAATCCCAGACAAGGCGCGCGCAGGGTGTTCATCCATATGTTGTCGCCACGCCCCCTGAATACGACATGCTGATTGTCCAGTACATCCACGGAATGGTATTTGTAGGTGGAGATGCAACGCTCACTTTGCACATATTCATCCTCGCCGAGGGGCTGGGTCAGGATCGCCTCGATATCTTCGGCTACCTCCTGTTGTTGTTCGGCGGTTTCCGCCGGATCGCTGGCGCATCCGACCAACACCAACGCAAACAACATCACCGGCCAGACTCGCGCAGTGTTCTCCATCATGATCTCCAAACGATCGCCGATGCGACGCACATCAATACTCTGATTTGACCCCGATCACACTATAGGTTCAAGCAGCCATTCAATGCGGGATTCTGGCTTCCCGAGCGACGCGCCCTGCTACGCTTTATGAAGACTAAAACGACGAGTTATCGCAAGGAATCAACCCATGATCGAAAGAATCAGCTACGCGCTGTCAGCATTATTCTTGCTCTTTTCGCCACCAGCTTTCGCTCACGAAGCGGGAGAGTGGTACGTTCGAGCCGGGCTGCACACGGTGGCACCGCAATCTAAAGGAGACATTGTCAAAGTCGGTAACGACACCATGGTTACCTTTGACGTCACCTATATGGTGACCGAAAACTGGGCAATAGGATTGCTGGCTGCGGCACCCTTCAAACATGAACTGAGTCTCTTAGACGGCACTGAGGTCGGGGTGACCAAGCATCTGCCACCTACCCTCACCGCAGAATATCATTTCAACACCCATGGCCGGTTTCAGCCTTATGTGGGCGTGGGTCTGAATGTCACGCTGTTCTTCCAGGAGTACCTCAGCGGACCTCTGGCTGGAAATACGTTGACTCTGGACAATTCCAACGGTCTGTCCGCGGTTGTCGGCGTGGACGTAGCCCTGGGCAACCACTGGTATGCGTCGGCTGATTTCCGCTGGTTCGACATCAACACCGATGCCAAGGTGAACGGCGGCGATCTGGGAACCGTGAAAATCGATCCGCTGGGTTTCGGCATTCGATTAGGACGCAAGTTCTAGCGATCAGAGCGAGGCAGGTTTGTCTGCGCGACCGGTTTGAGGTCGCGCGACGACAAACTCCAAATTCGGGGTTCGCGTACGAACGGCAGCTGAGCTGATTGATAGTCAGGCGCAGCTAGCGCCTCCTGAAACGCACTGAGCGTTTGATGAGGCGCGATCCAACCGAGATAGTTTCGAAGTCTCTGCAGCAACTCCGTGCTGCGATCCGAGTCTGCGCCTTGAAATTCGACCCGTGTGCGGCCATCTTCCAACGGTGTGAACCGCCAGAACGACTCCACGTGGAGCGCTCTGATGTAGCGCTTGCCTTCGGGCAAACGATCGGGCGCGGCGTCGGCACGAATAGTGACCGCGTCGTCATCGGTATTCTGGCTGAAAACCACGTGCACGACCGAATCGCGGTCGCTGAACGGCCAGGGCAGGTTGTGGATCATATGTGCGTAGCTTTCGGTATCGCTGACGACTTCGATGACGTCAACCGACGGGGTTCGGTACAGCCAGATCGGCATATTCTCAGCATCGCCGAGCAACTCCACCAACGCGCTCATGCGGCTGTGCACGTGCGTCACCGCACGAAACTCCCAGCCGTCATCCGGCATCGATCTGGTATAGACGTCGATATCGCGCCCCACGTCATGCCTGCTCAATACCCAGTCTTCGGACCATGCGGGCAGAGATGCCGCCATGGCCAGGAGCGCTAGAGGAGTGCTCCGCCGGCAGATGTAGTTACAACGCTTCACTTTGTTTTGAAGATGAGGTTCCAGCAATTTGTCCCAACACCAACTACAGTATAGAACGGCGCTATTCCTTGATAGGATCAAACGGTTCCCGGGATGCGATTGCGTTTACGCGTATCATTGCTCGTAACACGGTGATTTTGAAACTCGATCAACCATGGAAAAGGTGATTCGAACCGGTTTCTACCTGTTGGCAATGTTGGCATTTCACGCTCAGGCAGGCCCGTCGATCGCGGTCGGAGATTCTGCGCTTCGCCACGACATTCAGCGCTTGGCCGACTACGGCATTCTCGGAGGACCGGTGACTACGTGGCCTTTGGCGTGGGGACCGATTCTTGAGGACATCAACAAACGCGATATCGAATCCGGTCTACCGCCGGACGTCGCGGTCTCGTTGTCACGTGTACGCCAGCGAGCGCGCCAGGAAACCGAAACGGACCAACTGCTATACCGAGCCCGACTGTCGGGCGCACAAGATCCGGCGCGTATCCGTTCTTTTCAGAATACTCCGCGCGAAAAAGGCGAAGTTGCCTTCGGACTCTCCTACATCGGTGAGCGCTTTTCCGTCGATCTGAATGTTTCCGCCGCTGTGGATCCGAGCGACGACAAGGAATTTCGCGCTGATGGCAGCCAGATTTCGTTGGCGCTCGGCAACTACACAATTGGCGTAAGCACGATGGATCGGTGGTGGGGTCCCGGTTGGGACGGCAGTTTGATTCTTTCGAACAACGCGAGACCAATTCCCGCTATCACGCTTGATAGAACTTTCACTGACGCATTTGAGTCGAAATGGCTCAGTTGGATTGGTCCGTGGGACTTCAGCATGATGTATGGAGAGATGGAGTCAGATCGATTTGTTCCAGACGCACATTTCTTCGGGATGCGAGTGAACTTCAAACCAATCCCGAGTTTGGAGATCGGGTTGTCTCGAACAGCCCAGTGGTGCGGCGATGATCGCCCTTGCGGCCTCAACACATTTACCAACCTGTTGCTGGGCAAGGACAATGTAGGAAGCGCGGGTACCACGAGCGCCAATGAACCAGGCAATCAGCTTGCCGGTTATGATTTTCGCTGGTCGAATCGATGGTTCGGCCGGTCAAACGCATTCTATGGGCAAATCGTTGGCGAGGACGAAGCAGGCGGCTTGCCGAGTAAAAGCCTCTCACAATTCGGCGCTGAGACCAGTGGGAAGATCGGCGATCACTGGTCGTATCGAATCTATGGTGAATTAGCCCACACTAGTTGTGATTTTCGTTCAAGTTCACGCTACAACTGTGCCTACAATCACTACATCTACCAGACAGGCTACCGGTACCGCGGTCGTGTGATCGGGCACGGCGCAGACAACGACGCACGAATCAGCAGCCTCGGGCTGATCCTAATCGATGCCCAGGCGAACTCCTATCAAGCTCTTGTCAGAATCGGAGAATTGAACCGTGGTGGTGCGCCGGACGCGCGCAATAGCCTCACGCCAACGGCCCAGGACATATGGAGTATCGACATATCGCACATCCGTTCATTCAGATTTGGGCGGATTGAACTAGGATTCGGCTACGAGCGAATCGAAAGCTCCCGGTCCGACATGGACACAAACGACGCTAGAGTATTTTTTACCTGGCGCAATCGGTGATCGAAATTTGTACCCAAACAATCTTCGCCTCTTTCGCGCGACGATCGCCGTTTGCTTGCTCGTCCGGCACCGCCGGCTCGATCGCGTGCGAGATTTGAGGCGAAGCGGTGGATGGAGACTACAATCAGTATAGGGAGCGTCACGTCAGGTTGTTACGGAGTGTCCGTCTTCAAACAAATGGGACAGATCTGATTTCAGATTAAGCGAGTGTTTTGCTCGTCATTTTCATGTTATGCGGCGCTAGCTCAGTGGTTACATAGCTATGCTTTCTGATACGATGTTCACGCCATAGTTACAAAGAAAACAGGCTCGGCCAATGTTACCAAACTGCCTGTAGCCAAAACCCTAGAGTCCCGATAATTAACAAAACCGTTAAAGACCACAAGCGTAGGCGGGATGAATATTACATAAGTGATACGAGGCTCACTATTTTCTACGGAGATTACCGATGATTAAGCGCGCTAAATTTGGCTTTACGCTTGTTCTTTTTAGTTTGTTGTCCGGATGCGTCTTGCCTGGCAGTGTCTATCAGGAGCAATCTCGACTAATTATTAATTACTTATTATCAGATTTCCCTTTGCCTAATGATGCTGAAATTCAAAAGTTACCTACCGTTATATTGGGTACTGGTGCTGGTATTGCTGGTCGTATAGTTTTACATTCAGACCTAAGTCCTGCGGAAAATTTGATTTTTTATGGGAACTCTACACAGGGTTCAGGCTGGTCTTTAGTGTCTTCAACGGTGGCTGAGGAAATTATTCTTGTCTATACCAAAGAAGACCGTCATGCGACTATTGAAATTGGTCGCAGAGGCGGTGGAGTTGGCGGCATAATTTCTGGTGGTAACAGTAAAAGTCGGATTACGATCTCTGTCGTTCACCCAGGTGCGATCCAAGATCAAAACCCATACTTGCTTTAGATACGCGACGCTCTGAATTGGATGGCGCCTTAGCGCAACAGGACTAGCTAGGGCAATGAACTGATTGAGGTAACCATTCCTTACCTCTTTGAGTAGGAATACTGGAATGCCTGCATTAACTGGTCCAGTTTCAAAGTTAGTTATGGACACGAAGGACCTACCCGTGACCGAGGCGATGCGTCGGCTGTCGTCTCAGTATCCTCGATGTGGCTACCGACGGCTGCAGGTCATGCTGGGTCGTGAAGGTCACCTCATGAGTGCGGATCGGGTCTACCGTTTGTGGTGCAAAGCCCGCACTGCAAGTGCCGAAGAAACGGCGTCGTAGGCGGGCCGCTGCATCACGACCCAGGCCACAACCAGCATCGGGTCCGAGTTCGTCTCACGAGCCATTTTGAGATAGCTCGTGAGACAGCAGATCAACACCGCCCTGATCGACCCGCGCAAGCCCTGGCAGAATGGGTTTGATGAGAGCTTCAA
>JAYGEV010000283.1:0-9186 GCA_046582225.1 Pseudomonadales bacterium | reverse complement strand
TCAGCCCCAGCCGCCGCCGGGTCTGACTGTGATTAGTAAATGCGTAGATAGGAACGGTGTGCGGACGTGCGCTTGTCACCAGATCGGCGGTTATGCCGCGACGGGTAATCACCACGATGCCTTTCGCATTAATATCTTCGGCCAGCGCCACCGCGTTAATGGCGATGTGCTGCTTGTCGCTGTTGGCGACCAGTTCCTTTTCATAGCCCAGGCCGGGCCAGCGCTCGGATGCTTTCGCAATCTCGTCGAGTTGCTCGACACAGCGGATGGGATGTTTACCCACGCTTGTCTCGCCTGACAACATGATCCCATCTACGCCCTCATAGATCGCGTTGGCGACATCGGTCACCTCAGCGCGGGTCGGAATTGGATTTTCAATCATCGATTCCAGCAGGTGGGTGGCTACGATCGAACGCTTGCCCCATTTCGCACAGGAATGAACGATGCGCCGTTGCACGTTCGGCAGGTCGGCGATGTTAGTCTCTATGCCGAGATCACCTCGAGCCACCATGACGCCATCGGCGGCACGCACGATTTCGTGCACATTGGTAACGCCTTCCTGGTTCTCGATCTTGGCGATGACCTTTATGTTCTTGGCTTTTGCGCCGAGAAATTCGCGCAGTTCATGCACGTTGGATGCCGAGCGTACGAACGACAGCGCGATGAAATCTACATCGTGTTCCACGCCGAACTGGATGTCGCTGCGATCCCTGGCAGTGATCGCCGGCAGGTTTATGCGGACGCCTGGCAGATTGACATGGCGCTTGCTGCCAAGTAATCCGCCATCGAGAACCCGGCAGAGCAGACGCGGGCCATCTTTTTCGAGAACCTCGAAGTTGATGAGTCCGTTGTCTACCGTAATCGGGTCCCCGATCTGCAGCACATCAACCAGTTCACGATAATCAATGTGAATGGATGTGCGCTCGACATCATCGGGCAGCACGCTCACGGTGATCACATCGCCCGTGTTCAGATCCATCGGCTCGTTGATCTCGCCGGTGCGTATCTCGGGGCCACGTGTATCGAGCATCGTTGCAACCGGGGACTGCACCTTGCGGTTGAGGGTTTTGACCCAGTTGATAATTTTGGTGGCCGAAGCGTGATCGGCATGAGACATGTTCAGGCGCAAAATGTTCATGCCGGCCGCGTGCAGTCTCTCGATCTTTGGGAAGCTGGCGGTTGCCGGCCCAATCGTGCAGATGATCTTGGTGCGCCTGATGCTCATCGCTCATCGCAGTCTAGGCGAGCCCGTCGCGCCCTGCCAGAAGTTATCCAGATGTTCTGCTACGCATGCGCTCCGGATCACTTTAGGTTGCCAGTGCGCGGGAAAGAAGCGCTGGCAGGCTGGATCGGTGAATCGCGGATCAATCAGGCACAGCACGCCGCGATCTTCTGGATCGCGCAGCAGGCGGCCAGCCATCTGCACAATTTTTGTCATCGCAGGCTGCACGAAGGCCACCGTGTGCCCATCGTCGCCGTGTGAGCTGAAGTAAGCCTGCAGCCGCTTGCGCTCAAGATCCGGCGGCGGCAGTCCAAGTCCCACGCAGATAACCCCGGCGATGGTCGACCCGTATAGGGCTCTTGATCCGCTGAGGGCTCTTGTCGCGCGGAAGGCTGAAAAATCGACCGACTCGGCGAACACCCCGCCCAGCACGACCAGTCCGACGCTTTGTGCAGACTCGCTTTGAAAATGCTCAACGAATTCCGTGCGTTCATCGGGGCTCATCGCGGGTTTCTGAGCGACGAGATTCAGGTGCGGACAACGCTCGGCAAGCGACCCCGCCACCGATCGCAGATACTCGAAAGACGGTAGCGCCACCAGATAGTTGCCGCTGCGAGCCGAAATTACCTCGGCAATCAATGCCACCAGCTTGCTCAGGGAGCGGTCGCGGCTACGCCAGTATGTTGGCACGTCGTCGACGATGAGCACGTCGAGCTGTTCGGCAGTGAACGGGCTGGCTGTCCGCTCCGCCGGTCCGCTGACCACGCCGTGCAGCTTCTGATACAACCCTAGTGGCGACAGGGTTCCGGAGAATCGAATGTGCCCACCGAAGCCGGACAGGATCTTCTTCAGGTAAGGGCCCGGATCCAGATGCACAAGCTTAAGCGTAACATCGCGACCCTCGGCTTCGGCGATGTAGATACAACGCGCTTGGTCATACCAGCTTTCCGAACGAGCCCAGCGGAAACATTCCATCGCCAGGTCGCGAGCCTGGGGGAATCCCTCCAGCGAAATCTCGCCGTTGGACAGCCCGTCGACCAGCCTGACGATCGCGCGCAGCAACGCCTCGGGTTTTGCGATCGTCTGTTCGGCACCCACAGATTCGGCGCGCTTGAGCGCGACCAGATTTCGATCCACTGCGCGTACCCGGCGAAGCAGGTTGGCAGGCAGCGACTCCGCAAGCGCGAGGCGCACAGATTTGCGCGTCAGCGTCAACGACAACATCTCCCGCGTGCGCGGGCTCAACTGGTGACTCTCATCGATCAACAACGCGATGTTGGGGTTTTCCGCAAACCGCTGCAGGTGAACCAGCGGATCGAACACGTAGTTGTAGTCACCGATCAATACATCAGCCCACAACGCGGCGTCCAAAGACAGTTCGAACGGACACACTCGATGCAGTTCAGCAACTTCGCGCACCTGCTCAGGCAACATTGCCCGTCGCCGCAACAGTTCGCTGACGGCATCGTGCACACGGTCATAGTAGCCGTTCGCGTACTGACAACGTTGCGGATCGCATGGCATGCCTTCCACCAGACAGGCTTGCGCCTTGTTGATCAGCTGCACGTAACGAAGGAATTCCTGGTCCGGATCAAGCTGCCGGCAACCGGCGACGGCGGCCTGGGCGCCCGTGCTTCGGCTTGTCAGGAAAAAGACCTTCTCGTGGTCCGTGGACGCCAGCGCTTTTACCACCGGATAGAGCAACCCAATCGTTTTGCCGCTACCGGTCGGGGCTTCGAGCAACAGATTTTCCCTGTCGCGCATGGCCTGATAGGCGCGTCTGGCCATCGCGCGCTGGTGTGGGCGATAGTCGCCCAAAGGAAAAGCGAGCTGACTCAGCACATTGTCGCGCGCCTCCACGTGCGCTTGGTGGTTCTGCATCCAGGAACCCAGCCAGGTCAGGGTTTCATCAAGGAAGGACGCAAGCTCGGTGCTGGACAGGTGGCGTTCAAATGTTCGAGTCGCCAGCGAATCCGGGTGGCCATATATCAGTCGCAGGGTCCAGTTCGCCGCGGGCGCGTTGTGCTCCTCAGCGAGAAGCGCCCCATACAGCTGGATCTGCGCCCAATGGGTGCTCGCATGGTGAGCGTGTGCAAGATCCGGGTCGGCGCGGGTGGTTTTATACTCTTCAATAAGTCGGGCTTCGACATCGCAACCATCGATGCGCCCGCCAATGGTGTAGCGTGCGCCGGCAACGTCGCGTTCCGCACTGACCGCCCGCTCGCGCTGGTAGCTTTGAGGTTTGCCGCGTTGCAGTTTACGCTGGACCTTGATGCCTTCTTCGGCGCGGGTTCGCCCGTCCAGGCCCGCGTGCAGGTCTCCGCGGCGATGCACGAACTCTGCCAGTGCGCCCACGGCAAGCCGCTGCGTCATGGTGGCAATTTCATTTGGAGTGTTTCACAAGCCAGCACCTGATGTTTTGAACTTGACCACGCGTGCCGGCAGCTGCAACCGCGCAAGTGCCTTGAACCAGATTCGCTGCCCCGGTTGAAGCTGATCGGTGGGACCTTTGACCTCCACGAATTCATATTCGCCCGGTCCATACACGATCAGCAGATCGGGAAATCCCGTGCGCAGCCGGTGCAGGTTTTCCAGCACAAATTGTCCCAACGACAACAACGCGGTGGCCGGAATGGCCGACAACACGGCATCCAGCAACTTCTCGTCGAAGTGTCTCCAACTCACAAGACGATTGGCGACGCCACGCTTTTCCAGACTGGTCCGACGCACGAACTCAACGAAACGTTGCTCATCGTGCAGCAGCTCAACGTGGGCTTCGAACAGGTCGGCACGTGGTGCGAGAAAGTCGGGCCAGCCAAGATCAACCGGCGCGCTTTGAAACGGATTCACAAATGCACCAGGAATGTCGGCAAATACCACCGGCCAGAATGCCAGGCCCGCGATGCCGAGCGAAAACCGATTCTCCAGATGCCAGCCGCGCCCTCGATCTGCAGTCAGTGTGTCGATGGCATATTGCTCGATCTCCCTGGGCACAGCACCAACGATCTGGTATTCGGTGGTAGGAATGACGCTACGTTGCCTCGGAGCTCCGAACCGCTCGGCGAAATCTTCTTCCTCTGCCGAGCGCGGTGCGCTGCGCATCAGGCACAAAAGTTTTTCGACGCCGACCTGATCTCCCAGGCGCTGAAGTACCCGAGCCGAACGCTCGCGCGCCGGGTGGCTGGTGCTCGAGGCATAGCAGTCGAGGGCCGCAGCAGATTCGTCTCGGCGCTCGTGCCAGCGGCCAAGCCGGTTACATGCGCGGTCTCTCACCCGCGCCTCAAGCCTCGAACGGGTATTAATCCGAAGCGCGTGTGCCAGGCTCGGTGCCAGCGTCGGCATCTCCTCCACCCGGTGTGACAAAGCGTTCAATGCACGCAGGTACAGATAGCGATCCAGCTGCGCGCGATCAGCAAACTGGCGATGCTCTGGCGTTAGCTCGTAACGTTCATATCTAAGCATACCGAGGTCCTCCAGTACGAAGGTGCTCAGATCCTGATGGGTATCACCGAAGAACAGTAACTGGTAGAGGGTGAAGATTTGATATGGGCGCACGCATACCCATGGAAATTGCCTGGCGATGCGTTGTGAGATGTATGCATCGCTGTGGCCCGACACACAGCGTTCGATCCACTGAGGCTTGGAGCTGGCAGCGACATTCGGAAACAGCTGCGCGCGTTCCGGGTTGGTCAGCAGGCCCAGCAATGCATCGGCCGGTGCGGGGTTGTTTATTGAGATCAGTTCTGCCAGATGCAGTTCATCCAGCGAGCTTTCGAGGTCGTCGACCTCGGCGTAATTCACTTTGTCGACGCGAATCCAGGGACCCTTGCGACCGATGAGCCGGGCGAACAGTCGCTGAGCGGCAGCGGAACACGCCAGCACGCTTTCCGCGAACGCATGCTCCTGCGGCATAAGCACATCAGCGTAGTACAGGCGCACATGGCCAAGCACATAACGCAGGTTTTCAGCGTAATAATCCGCCGGTGGTGGGCGATTGGCGGCCAGTTGGGGCACAGGTATTTGCGGGTTCGTATTGCACCAGGAACAACGAATGAATTATAAAGAAGCATGTATACATGTACAGTAGTTCCGCCTCTATTAAATCGGAGATTGAACCGGAGATGGAATCAGAGATGAATGCCTACCGGTACTGCATCTGCACCAGCGTCGGGGCCAAGTCGTTGCAGGTGTTGCTGGAGGCAAGTGGCAAGGGCAACTACAAAGACGAGCACCCCTGGCTGGTCGCACGAGAGTTTCTGGATGCAGCGACCCGGGACGTGACCCGGCTGCCCATTCTATTCGCGACTGGTAAACCGTCGGAGTTTTCCCACTGGGGGTACATCCAGGGAATCGAAGTTTTTGAACTGCACCGCGGACAATGGGAAACGCACTGCGAATTCAGCCCGCTGGTTGCGGTCAACCCGATCTGGACAGACATTGACAGCGTCTTTTTGAAACCGAGCGACGAACAGTTGCGCCGTGAAGAACTGGAGAGCATCCACCAGCATCGCTATGCGCTCAGCGAAGGTGAACTACATCCGTATTCAATCTGCGAAACGCCACCATTCATTCTTGCCGAGGCGATGACGGAATAAGCGGAGGGCCTTGATCAGGCCGCGCCGTCTTTGGATTCGAGCTCATCGTCGTACCGGTGACCAGCCGCTTTGGGCTCACCTTGGGACTCACCATGAGACTCATTTTGAATACGGAGCCAGACTTCCTTGCGATGCACGGCTGCGCGCTTGGGCGCATCGATTCCCAGATGCACCTGGCTACCGCGGATCTTGAGCACCTTCAGCTCAATCTCGTCGTCGATCATTATTGACTCGCCGGCACGCCGGGTTAACACCAGCATCTAGGTTCCTCGCAATCCGTCTCCAGGTTCGTAATTTACCCACTCAAGCGGAAATGTTCTGTGAGGTTCATGTCGCTTCTCGATAGCCAGCCGGACGTTTTCATATCGAAACGAGAACCCGTTAACACTCAGGATCGCTATTAGGCTCGCGAACAGGCGAACGGGCGACTACTCCTCGGGCTGTTCGAGCGCTTCTTCGAGGACCGCTTTGGGAAGGGGTTTCTTAACCTGGGCGCCGAGCTCACGGAACTGCTCCACCTGACGAACGAGGTTCCCCTTGCCGCTGGCGAGCTTGCCGTAGGCAGCTTGAAAAGTCCGCTCGACGGTTCCAAGTTGCTTGCCCAGCTGATCCATGTCCTCGACAAACCCGCGCAGCTTGTCATACAGCGCTCCAGCGCGACGGGCAATTTCCCGAGCGTTGCGGCTCTGCTTTTCGTAACGCCAGACGTTGTGGATGATGCGCAGCGTCATCATCAGCGTGGTCGGGCTGACGATCACAATGCGGCGCTCGAATGCCTCGGTGAATAGCTTGTGATCCTGCTCCATGGCCAGCGTAAAGGCTGACTCGATGGGCACGAACAACAGCACAAAATCCAGGGATCTCAGGTCATCAAGCTGGTCGTAATCCTGCTCGGACAGACGCTTGACGTGCGCGCGCATGCTCGCAAGGTGACGGCGCACCGCCTGCGCCCGACCTTCGTCGCTTTCAGACGCAACTGCTTCTTCGTAAGCGACCAGCGACAGCTTGGCGTCAACCACGACATCCTTGTCGTCCGGCAGCCGGATAAGGACATCAGGTCGTTTCAGATCGCCATCTTCAGAGCGCCTCGCCTCCTGAACGAAATACTCGTGGTTCGCCCGCAGCCCGGATTCCTCCAATACCCGCTCGAGGACCATCTCGCCCCAGTTCCCCTGAACTTTCACGTCGCCTTTGAGCGCCCGGGTCAGGTTGCCGGCCTCGGTATTAATGCGCTCGCTGGCCCGCTGCAGGGTGCGAACTTCGTTCAACAAAGTGGCGCGGTCCTTGGTTTCGGCGTGATATACCTCCTCGACCCGCTTGCGAAACTCGACGATCTGCTCCTTGAACGGTGACAGCACGCTGGCGAGCTTTTCCGAATGTTTGACACCCTGGCGCTCAAATACCCGGTTGGCCAGGAGTTCGAACTCCTGTTTTACCGCTTCGCTCGACTGCCGGAATTGGGCTTCCTTTTCGATGAGCGCTTTTCGCGATTCATCCAGACGGGCTTCGAGCGCGGCCTGGGAAGCCTGGCGATCGGCGAGATCGCGGGTGCGCTCCTCGAGCGTCTCGCGGGTGATGCGCAGCTGTTCATCCACGAGTTCGTAGCGGGTTTCAAGACGATTGTGTTCTGCCTGCCGGTCCAGACCGGCTTCCAACGACCGGCGGATCCTGAGGTTATAGCGCCAGGTCCAGAACACGCTGGCAACGATGCCGCCACAGGCAATCAGCGCGACCACCCCTACGTACGAGTTCTGCAGCCAGATTTCTATTCCGAATCCCCCGCCAGGCCCGCCGCTGTAGCTGCGGCTGCCAGCGCCGCAGGAAAGTCAGGTGGGCGTTTATCCAGAAAAGCAGCCACCGCCTCTTTGTGTTCGGGGGTGGCAAAGGCTTTCGCCAGCAGTTCACCTTCGAGTTGCTGCACTCTGTCGAGATCGGTTGAACTGCCGTTTACGGTCAGCAGCTGCTTGACCCAACGCAACTGCGGAGACGGGTTGGCCGCAATGGCGTTCGCCAGTTCCAGAGCTGTGTCGAGCAACTGTTCATGAGGTACCAGGTGATCGACCAGTCCCATTTCGTGGGCCTCCGCTGCGGAGTAAAGCTTACCGGTCAGACACATTTCGCTGGCGCGCCCAAAGCCCATTCGTTGCACCAGGAAATGCGAACTCGCAAGCTCTGGCACCAGGCCCATCTTGATAAAGCCCATCGCAAACCTGGCGTTTTCCGAGGCGACAATGATATCGGCCGGTAGAATCATCGTGGCACCAACACCGACGCTGGCTCCGTTCACCGCTGCGATGATCGGTTTGGAACTACGCAGCAGCTTGACCCAGGGCGTTGCGTCGCCGCGATTTGCGCCCGCTCCGTCCAGCCGGGCTTTGAAGTTCTGCTCGATGTCGGCCCCTGCACAAAAGCCGCGGCCGGCACCCGTGATCACGATCGCACCGATCGCAACATCCTCATTGCATTGAGTAATCGCATCACTGAGTTCAACACTCATCTGGTAGGTCCACGCGTTCATGCGTTCGGGTCGGTTCAAGGTCAGAACGCATACCGCGTCGCGAACCTCGCAAAGGATCTGTTCGTAGCCCACTGAAACCTCCAAATTCCAATCCTTGTGCTAGTATGCGCGAAATATACAGGGATGCCAGATACTCGCTGTATGGTCGCCTCCTCCTCCGATTCGAAGTCGACTTCTGACATCCTCATCGTCGACGATGAACTCGCCCACGGAATCAGCGTCCGTGACCTGTTGGCCGTTCACGACTACTCCGCAGACATCGAAACGAGCGGCGCCGATGCCCTCAAGCGGATCGCAGGTTGCGACTACAAAGGTCCTGATCCTCGACCTAAAGATGCCTGGAGTCAGCGGCCTGGATGTTCTCGAAGCCATTCAGGACAACGGCCTGGACGTTAAGACCATCGTGGTGTCCGGCGAAGGCGCGGTCAGCACCATCACCCCGATTCTGCGGCTGGGCGCGTACGACTACCTGACCAAACCCTTCGAGCCTCAACAGCTGCTGGTCAGCGTCGCAAACGCACCGGGTCACTTTGATCTCGAGCGGCAAAACCACGCCATGGTGGCCCGGGCCGACGCCGATCACAAGCTTCACCAATTTCTGGTAAACGCCTCACCGGACCTCATCTATATGTTGGATGAAAACGGTAGGTTTATGTTTCTAAACAATAAGTTACGGGATACTTTTAGACCTACTTCAGAAGATCTGTTTGGGCAACCGTGGCAGGATCTCCTGGGCCCAGGCCTGGACCAGACACTCGAACACCGGTTCAACGAAAGACGCACGGGTGAACGCGCCACGAGTGGTTTCCAGCTCATCTACTCAACGCCCATCGACGAGCAGCGCACCTTCG
>JAYGEV010000040.1:0-18510 GCA_046582225.1 Pseudomonadales bacterium | reverse complement strand
ACAACTTCAGAGTTGCTGAAACTACTGTATACATATACAGTATTTTTGAATTCTCCGAAGAGGCGAACGTGTCCGAATTCAAAATCAGGCCCCTGCATCGGCGCCGCACAAGACGCCGCAAACGGGTCTCGGTGCTCAATCAGCAGGAACTGGCAGAGCTGTTGAGCGTGTCGATCGCAGATCTGAAGGGCGTTCTCGATGAACTGGGTTGGCGCTATCATCAGGACAGCGAAGGCGCGTTGTGGGCGACGCCGCCGGATCAGCCCACTGACTAACTGGGGGTCATCATGAAAGCTACTCGCAAACGCAACGGTGTCAGCGCGTTGATTCTCGCGGCCTGTGTGCTGACGATTACCGCCTGCGGCGGCGGTTCGCAAAGCAAGGAGAAATCCGACGGAGAGCATTTCCTGTCCGATCAGCAACAGGCTCTGGAACAATCCAGGGCAACTGCAAAGGCGCTGACCGAGGCGGCAGCGGAGCGCGCCGAGCAGACCGAGGATGCTCGACAGAATTAGGCTCGCACCGAGTAGGCGCAACGTTCTCCGGACTCCAGTAGATATTCCACTCGTTCCACGCTCACGCCCTCACCCAGAACCGCGCGGAACAGCGCCAGTTCGTTTCGGCAGAACCCTCTACAGCGGGTGGCCGCAGCGCAGATCGGACAATGGTTTTCGGTCAGCAACCAGCCGTCGCCATCACGTTGCACCTGGGCCATGTAGCCTTCTTCGGTGCGGATATCGGCAAGGCGCCGGAGCTTTCCGCCTACCGAGGTCACGCCGGCCAGACGGTCGCGATACGATTCCAGCATCTGCGCAAAACGATCGTCGATGACCCGATCGAGCGCACCCGGTTCAAGCGCTGCTTCAATGGAATCTATCAGGCGAACCGTAAGCTCACCGTGGGTGTCCGGAAAGCGACTCTGGGCGGCTTCGGTGAGCCGCCATACCTGAGCCGGTCGACCCACACCCGCGCGACGCTCCTCCATGGCGACCTCGGCACCTAAACCAAGCAGATGCTGGCGAACGGCCGGCACGCTGATTTCGAGCGCGCCCGCCAGGGCTTTGGTGGTAAGCCCACCGCGGGTTTTCAGGAGCATCAGCAAACGATCGGAGGTACGATCCTTATCTCCTGCAGGTTCCGTGACGCGATCCAAAACGATATCCAGCGACCTAAGTAGAATCTATTTTATAACAAAACAGTTTAAAAATAAGATGGCCATCTGATTAATAAAGAAATATTTTTATATCTAAATAGATTTCCAAATACAGACCAGCGGATGGACAGTTCATGAACACCCTCGAACCTGCCAACATTTCGGTCACCAATGCAGAGGCGACAACCCGCTTCATCATCTGCGCGTTTCCCGACTTCCGCATTCGCGGCGAAGGCCTGGACGGTCACGGCCGACCCTGGTGCCATGTCGGTGACGACGAGTTTTACATCGCCATTCAAACGGTACCCGATCAGCTCGAACGCACGCCCTATGGCAACACCACCGGACTGAATCACCTGGGATGGGTGGTAGACGATGTGGCTGCGCTGGAAGCGCGAATACGTGACGCCGGCGCGTGACGGCCGCCGCGGGCCGCTCTATGGCGGTTTTTTGAGCAACCACCTGCCAATGGCGGCGCTGGCGCGCATTGGATTGGGGGACCAGCCTGGTCGCCCACAGGCCCTATTTTTACTGGGCTTAGCTCTCCATATTGATTCCACTATCCCTAACCCCTGAATCCACAGTTGGTGCCTAGTATTCGCTTGTGTTGTTGAGACCAAGGACGAGTGATGCAGGGCAAGCGTATACAACCCCATGCGCAGATGCCGAAAGCGGTTGCGATAGCCGCTCATCGTGAACAGGGTCAGCTAACTACGGGCGAGAGCGCACTACTCCTCGGCGCACTTCTTATCCTGGTACTGAGCCTGTTTTCGTTCGCGACACTCTAACCGAGGCCGACAAACTCAACTCTCCGTAGACCTTGTGATGACCAAATGGCTAGCCCCGCACCAGCGGGGCTTTTTTTTGGCCGCGTGGCCAATGCGCGCTGTCTTGGGGCTATCATGCGTACCGGGACTAACAAGCCATCAAGAACTACCAGCAGAACAAGGAACTCTAAATGAAGTACCTGCACACAATGGTCCGCGTGACCAATCTGGATGAATCAATCGATTTCTACTGCAACAAACTCGGCCTCACCGAGGCGGGTCGCTACGACAACGAGGCTGGCAGGTTTACGCTCGTGTTTCTGGCTGCACCTGGCAATGAAGACGCTCAGGTCGAACTCACCCACAACTGGGATGCGGAACCCTACGAGGGTGGCCGCAATTTTGGTCATCTCGCCTATCAGGTAGATGATATCTACTCGCTGTGCCAACACCTGATGGACTCGGGTGTCACGATCAATCGACCTCCTCGAGACGGGCACATGGCGTTCGTTCGCTCTCCCGACGGCATCTCCGTGGAACTTCTGCAGAAGGGAAGCGCGCTTGCGCCGGCCGACCCATGGCAGAATATGGAGAACCAGGGCGAGTGGTAGCTTGTCGATCTCCTCGCGCCAATTCTGATAACTACAAATCCCGTTCCTAACTGTCCGGAGGACACGCATGAAATTCTACAATTCCGTCGGTCCCAACCCCCAGGTCGTTCGAATGTTCGCGGCAGAACGCGGTATCAGCCTGGATACCATCGAAGTCGATCTCATGGGCGGCGAAAACCGTCAGGCCCCCTACCTCGAGAAGAATCCGGCAGGCCAGGTCCCGTGCCTGCAACTCGATAACCGTGAGCACATCGCCGAGGTTACGGCCATCTGCGAGTACCTCGACGAGTCAAACTCCGGCACCTCTCTGCTGGGCAGCACCCCTGAAGAGCGCGCCGAGACCCGAATGTGGACACGACGAATCGACCTGAATATCTGCGAACCGATGGGCAACGGATTTCGATTCGGCGAGGGCCTGGCGATATTCAAGGAACGCATCACCACCCTGCCGGAAGCATCCGAGGGTATGAAGCGTATCGCCGCTGAAAAGATCACCTGGCTGGACGGCCTGATCGAAGGCCGCGAGTTCATCTGCGGCGACAGGATCAGCCTGGCCGACGTTCTGCTCTACTGTTTTCTGACCTTCGGCGGCAGCGTCGGGCAGCCGTATGATCAGGGCAACAAGAATGTTCATGCCTGGTACGAGCGGATGTCGGGTAGAGCTAGCGCGGCCGCCTAGGGGTCCGATATTCGGGCGCGGATTGAGGGAGACTCGACTCCCCCGCGTCACGGATGGAGGCTGTCAGGCTTGCTCAATCACGTAGTGTCGGGGCGGGTGCTATAGGGAATCATCGGGATATATTGAGCAGCCGGACCCAGAGGATGAGCAGTTTGCGTAGCAAACTGCCAAGGAACTCGCACAGCGAGTTCCTAGCCGCGGAGCGGCCTGCGACGATCCCAATGCTGCCTTATAGCATCTGCCCCGACGCGACTATGCTTGAACAACACCCATCCATTTCATAGATCGACCAAGCCGCGACGGCTATCCTAGATTGTCTTTAAGCCACTGAATTACATAGGGATATGCCGTCTTGTCCTGGATGAAAAAAAGATGACCACCGGCAAACATCGTAAGCTGCGAACCTGGAATACGGGTATGCATGGCAGCCATGTTCGCAGGCGGTGCAATACCGTCATGCTCCCCGCCAGCAAGCAATACGGGCATTCTAAGTTGCCCGAGCCGATCCCAGGTATCGTGCCCAACCCGCGCTCGAAGCTGACGCGCAGCGCCCTCAAGGTCGCGATCGCTGCGCTGGCTACGGCCAGCCATTTCAACTAATTCCGCCCAGCGTCCAGGGTTAGCGGCCTGCCACTGCGGCGTTCTCCGGTTGTCGGCAAGCGTCAGCTGTCGTGCAATTCGGGTTTCAGCATCGAGATCAGCAAGATCGTGCAGCGGGTAGGACGCGCCACCCTCCCCACCGGCGCTGGTACACGCCAGAACCAGAGTCCTCACCCTGTCCGGATGCCGCAGTGCCAGTTCCTGGGCGACCATCCCTCCGAACGAAACCCCGATAACGGGTTCGCATTGCCAACCCAGCGCGTTCAGCAGCGCTGCCGCATCGTCGGCGTAGTCGGCCATGGTGTACGCCGCTGCAGGTTTGTCGGTCTGGCCGAGACCGCGCTGATCGTAGCCCAGGACCTCAAACTCGCGGACCAACGGGCCATCGAACACATTGGGTCGATTGCGAAGATCAGCACCGGTGCCGCCGATGTACAGCAGGCGCCGCCCGGTCCCGGCAACCTGATAATTGATACTGATCCCGTTTGCCATTGTGTATGACATCGTCGTCCCGGCTCTACGCATCGATGGAGCGGTTTTCGTTCCCCCGCTCATGTATCCTCCCGACGCACGGAGTATACGGTAGAAGTCGGAATGAGCATTTCCCTGGGCGTCCACGTCGGCCAACAGAACATGGCGATGGATACCATGCGCGCGTTGTGGCGCAAGCTGGACAGCAACGGCGTCGACTGGATATCTGCCTGGGATCATTTTTACGAGGCGCCACCAAAAGGCGGCACCGAACCACATTTCGAAGCGCTGGCCACCCTCGGAGCGCTGGCCGCCGAAACCCAAAACGCACGTATCGGCTGCCTGGTTTTTTACGTCGGCTACCGCAACCCCACGCTGCTCGCCAAGGCGGCGACCACTCTGGACCACATTACCGGGGGGCGCTTCGAACTCGGGATAGGCGCCGGCTGGCACGTCTGGGAAGCATCAGCCTACGGGTTCGCATTCCCCGACATCGGAACGCGTCTGGACATGCTCGAGGAAGCTGCCCAGATCATTCGACAAATGCTCACCCAGGATCGAACCAACTTTTCCGGCAAACACTACCAGGTCGACAACGCCAGCTGCCTTCCCAAACCGGTTCAGGAGCGATTGCCGATCTGGATCGGCGGCGTCGGCGAAAAGCGCACGCTCAAACTGGTTGCTGACTTCGCTGACGGCTGGAACGCCGCCTATCTGTCACCCCAGGAGTTTGCGCGCGTCAACGAAGTACTCAATCACTGGTGTGAAGACGAATCGCGCGATCCGAGTTCATTGAAACGCGCGGTAAACGTGATGTTCAATCTCGGCATGGACGACAACGATCTCAAACGCCAGCACGAGTCTTTCAGTGCGGACTGGGGCGAGATGGCGGGTCGGGTAGCCGAAGGCGCGTTGTTGTGCACGCCGGATCGTGCGGTGGATCGGATACTGGAATACGTCGCTGCCGGCGCCGACGAAATCAACATCGCGCTGCGTGCCCCATGGAACGAAGAGGCGCTGGACGTCTATCTGACCGACATCATGCCCAAGGTGCGCGCAGCCGTCGGCTGAACAGAAATTCAGGGTCGACGTGTGATCAGGTGTCCCGGCCGGTCAACCATTCAGAGAACGCGAGCACCCGCTCCGCTTCAGCAACATGCAGGTTTTCGATCAACTGACCGTCGAGCACCGCCACGCCCTTTGCCTGGGCCTGGGCATCACGCCACACACCGATAACAGCCCGGGCGTGTTCGGCTTCATCGGCACCGTAGCCGTACGCCTGATTGGCGATGTCAATCTGAGATGGATGAATGAGCGTCTTGCCATCAAAGCCGATGTCGCGTCCCTGTTCGCAGGCGAGTCGAAACGAATCGAGATTGCGGAAATCCAGATGAACTCCATCGAGAATATCGAGGCCCGTTGATCTCGCAACCATCACGCAATGCTGCAACGCATAATCCAGATTGCTGCGCGACTCGGTATGCCTGGATCTGAGTTCTTTGACCAGATCACTGGTGCCCATGACAAGGCAATGCACCCGTGATGAACTCATCGCCACCGCCCGTACATCCAGCACGCCCAACGGCGTTTCGATCATCAGCCACAACGGTACATCACCACCACCTGCTGCATCGACCGCCGCAACAATGTCGCTCACCTGACCGGGTGATTCCACCTTTGGAAACAACAGTGCATCGACACCCCGGCCGGCGAACGCATCCACATCTTCGGCTCCCCATGCGGTGTTCAGACCATTGACCCTGACGACCACCTCCCGGTGGCCATAACCGCCCTGCTCTACGGCTTCGACAACCCGGCGCCGCGCGCTTTGTTTGGCGTCTACGGCAACGGCGTCTTCCAGATCGAAGATGACAGAATCGCAATCGAGCGCCCTGGCCTTTTCGAGTGCACGTACGTTGGCGCCAGGCATATACAGGACCGAGCGCCGCGGTCGATAAGCCACTATCTTCCTCCCGGAAAACGCGTCCTGGAGTACATTAAAAAAATCGATTGAAGCGGTTATCGGTGGGGTCGGATGTGGCTCGGCACAGAGAAGAAGGCCCGTCGCCGATGCGCTCTGGCTTCGACACAGTCAGCCTTCAAACGGCAGCTGTACTCGGACAGGATCGGAATCATCGCGAACGCGCCCAGCAGCAGACAGACCGCGTCCCAGCCTTCCTGGTGTGAATACCAGCCTTGCGACAGCTTTGGTACAACCACGAAGAATCCGGCAAAGAAGAAGAACATGGTGAGGGTAGTGATTACCGCAAGGGCCCGGGAAAACATATCGCTGATCTCGCGTTTGAGAGTGATCAGCGCCAGCACTGCGGCACCCAGGTAGGGAACCCAGGAAAATGGCATGGGATGCGGAACATGCAGCAGCGTTATCAGGATAAAAATGCACCCGATGAGCCCGTTTATGTACGACATATGTCCGCGACACCCCCTGTCAGGTAAACATCACAGCTGCCAGTTACCGGCCTTCTCATCTCGAGCAAATCCTCAAGAGAATCATGCAAACGTGCACCAGACGACCCATGAGGCCTTACTATCCTTTGTGTCGCAGCTTCAGCAATGGTCCAGAATCACGCTGCGCCAGTCAACCATTTTGTTACGGTCCGTGACAAACCAGCTACCTTTCTACACATTAGACACCAAATTGTTGCTCGTGTTGGCATTAATGGCTCGTTTGTATGTAAATTAACTTTACTACCTACACCGAAGTCGGCGCCAACTCGAAGATCCACAGCGAGCCGTCTTCTATTTGCTGCAGCCCGGCTGCAAGAGCCACGCCCCGGTCTTCAGCGGACATCCCCGCTGCGCCTCCTGTCACAAAAAGGTATTTGCGGCCCAGTTCCGAGAGCAGCATGGGCAGTTGCCCGCCCTGTCGGATGCGCACCAGCTGGCGATCGTAAAGCACCCCGTCCACTCTCAACACGGCGCGGCCGTCCTGTTCGGCTTCGATTGGCCATTGCTTCCACAACCGGCCCCAGGTCGAGGTCATGTACCCGCACGGAATGTAGATTCTGCCTTCATGCTCGAGGATCCAGGTGGTTCGCGAACGGGCCGGGTCCATCAGCTGAAACTCGACTTCCTGGCGGTCTTTCACGAACGTCCAGTCTGGTTCAGGCCCACTGTGGCGCTCGCCGGTTGCAAACTGACCACCGGGCACGATGCCATATGGACCGTCCGCGAATCGCGCCCCGAAGACGAACACCGCAACGACCAGGACCAGACCAACGATCAGGTAGGCCAGCCACTTCAAGAAACCGACGACAAAACTCATGTCTCACCCTCCCAGGTTGACTCCAGAAACGCGGCCATGGAGGTGAGCGCCTCTCTGGCCTCCGGCAGCGTGGGTATCGACTGAAACACATGAAATGCCTCATCCCAGATCTCGATCTTAACGCTAACCCCGGCTTTGCGCGCTCGTGCGGCAAAGTCGACCGAGTCGTTGAGCAGCACTTCGTGGTCGCCGACCTGAACGAGCAACGGCGGAAGACCCGCAAGGTCGCCGAACAGTGGAGAGATCAGCGGATGATCGGCGTCGTGATCGCCGACATAGTGGACGGCAACGGACGTGATGAGCTCTGCATTCAACATCGGATCTTTGGCGGCCCGAGTGGCGAAGCTTTCGCTGTTCCCGGTGAGATCCATCCACGGCGAAAACATAACGGCGGCGTGAGGAGGCGGCAATCCAGACGATTTGAGTTTGAGCAGCGTAGCCGCCGTCAACCCACCACCGGCCGAGTCGCCTACAATAGCAATTCCGGCGCCTGGGGCTTCGGCATGCACAGCACTAAATACCGCCACCGCATCGTCCAGAGCCGCCGGAAACGGATGTTCGGGAGCCAGTCGATAGTCCGCACCCACAACCCGGCATCTACACGTGCGCGCGATTCGCGCCATCAGTTCCGCATGGGTGTTCAGCGAACCCAGCGCGTAGCCGCCACCGTGAAGGTAGAGGAGAATTCGCTCGGAGCGGCTTTCCGGCACCTCGACCCATCGACAACTCACGCCAGCGATGGTCACCTCGGTGGTCGACAAGTCATCGGGCAGCTCAAATGCTCCGACCCCGGCTTCCATGCCCGCTCGCTGTTCTTCGATGGACATGTCGATTCCGAACGAGGGGTTCAGCCGCATGAACTCAGACATCTCCCGTAACTCATCGCTTGCCACCAATCTACTCCTTTGGATCTTTGTTGACGGCAGTCAGCCGATTTGTGCCGCCTGGCCGCCGTCCACCGGCAGGCATACACCGGTGATGAAGCCAGCCTCGTCGGAGGCCAAAAACAGCGCAGCATTGGCAACGTCCCAACCGGTTCCCATTTTCGCACCCAACGGTACCTGTGCATCGCGCCTGGCGATGACTTCGTCGCGATCGTTACCCAGCGCAACGTTGCCTTCGATGGCCATCGGCGTATTCATCAATCCGGGCATGATCACATTGGCACGAATCCCGTAACGTGCGTTGCCTGTCGCCAGCGCATGGGTATATGCGTTCAACGCTGCCTTGGATGCCTTGTACGCGGTCAGGCCGACCGCGCAGACAGCGGCGACCGAAGAGATGTTGGTGATTGCGCCCTTGCCCTGTGCACGCATGATCGGCAATGCGTGCTTGCAGCAGAACATGATGGCTTTCACGTTGGTGGTAAAGATCCGATCCCAGACTTCCTCGGTCACGCTGGTGGCACCACGATCCCCGGCGCCAATTCCAACATTGTTGTGCAGTATGTCGATTCGACCGTAGCGATCGACACACTCGCCTATCAATGCGTCGCACTGCGCTTCGCTGGTCACATCGGCAACGAACACGCTCCCTTCGCCACCGCGCTCGCGCATCATCGCCAACGTCTCCTGCGCGGAAGCCTCATCGCGATCCACTAGCATCACCCGTGCACCCTCTTCGGCAAAGCGGATGCTGGTGGCGCGCCCGTTGCCAATGGTCTGACCCGGGGTCTGACCCGCACCGACAACGATGGCGATCTTGTCTTCTAAACGTCCCATCCGGGCAGGCCCTCATCGAGTTGCACGCCGAAGCTGTTTAAAGCCATCGACACCAGGTTGTACTGGCCGACGGTAAACACCAGATCCATCAGCTGCTCCGTGGACAGGTGCTCGGACAACCCCGCCCAGGTGTCGTCGCTCACATGGGCATCTGCATGAAGCTCGTCGGTGGCTCGTAACAACAACCGATCCAGTGCGGACAACCCCAGGCTGTCGGGCCCGGTTTTCGCGGAGCGTATTTCTTCGGTGCTCATACCCGCGGCCTGCGCGATCAGCACGTGCTGGCCCCACTCATAACCGGACTGACACAGATATCCAATGCGAAGAATCACGAGTTCGCGCTCGCGTACCGCCAGCGTCGACTTGCCGAGAATGTGATTGGCAAACACCATCCACCGACGCATGAGTGCCGGGTGATTGGTGAGCGTCTTGAATATGTTGAAAATGCGATCCCGGCCGAGAAAAGGCTTCATCGCCTCGCGCGCGGCCGCGCTCCATTGATGCTCTTCCAGCGGAACTATCCGTGGCTCGGTAACGCGCATGATTGTTCCCCACAATCCCTTATTCGCTGATCACCCAGCTAATATACACCGCTCGTCTACATCGATTCGAGGACAGGAACCAGCCATGAACGTGATTGTTGAAAAGCAGGGCAAGACTACCATCATCACCATCGACCGACCTGAGGTAAGAAACGCCGTAAATGGTGAGACCGCCACTGAACTGGCCGACGCGTTTCGAGTTTTCGATGATGACGACGAAAGCAGCGTTGCTATCCTCACCGGCGCCCAGGGATGCTTTTGCGCTGGCGCCGATCTCAAAGCTGTCTCTACAGGAGACGGCAATCGAGTCCGGATCGATGGCGACGGACCCATGGGACCAACCCGAATGCTGCTCCAAAAACCCGTCATTGCCGCGGTGGAAGGTCATGCGGTGGCTGGCGGTCTCGAGCTGGCGGCCTGGTGTGACCTGCGGGTCGCCGCCACAGATGCCGTGTTCGGCGTTTACTGCCGCCGCTGGGGCGTTCCGTTAATCGATGGCGGCAGCATCCGCCTGCCGCGATTGATCGGCATGAGCCACGCGATGGATCTGATTCTCACCGGTCGCGGGGTTTCGGGTGACGAAGCAAAAACCATGGGCCTGGTCAATCGGTTGACCGAGCCCGGAGCGGCACTCGAAGAAGCGCTCGCGTTGGCCGACCAGCTCGCCCGGTTTCCCCAGTTGTGTCTGCGCAACGATCGACGCTCGGCCTACGGCCAGTGGTCAGCCCCGTTGCAACAGGCGCTGGAAGAAGAAACGCGCCTTGGGCTGGAGGTGATTCGATCTGGAGAAACCCGGGACGGTGCCAGTCGATTTGCCAGCGGTGCCGGCCGTCATGGCGACTTCGACAAAATCTGATATAACGACTCCGATACAACGACTCCGACCAACGATACGAAAGCGAAATTGAAAGGGGATGGCTATGGCATTCGGCAAACCAAGATTCGGACTGACAATATTTCCAACGGACTATGCAATACAACCTGTGGCACTGGCCCAGGCAGCCGAAGAGCGCGGGTTCGAAAGCCTGTTCTTTCCGGAGCATACGCACATCCCCGCCTCCCGGGCGACGCCGTTTCCGGCCGGCACGGATCTGCCGCGACAATACTGGCATACGCATGATCCGTTCGTAGCCCTGGGCGCCTGTGCCGCGGTCACAAAAACCCTGCGCCTGGGAACCGGCATCTGTCTGGTCATCGAGCGCGATGCGATAACGCTCGCCAAAGAAGTTGCGTCGCTGGACATGATCTCAGAAGGCAGGGTTATTCTTGGTATCGGCGCCGGCTGGAACCGCGAAGAAATGGAAAATCACGGCGCCAACTACAAAAACCGCTGGAAGATCGTGCGCGAGAAGGTGCTCGCGATGCGTGAGATCTGGAAGGCAGACGAGGCGGAGTTTCACGGCGAATTCGTTGATTTCGATCCCATCTGGTCCTATCCCAAGCCGGTTCAGGAGGGCGGACCACCGATCTGGATCGGCGCCAACTCAAAGTGGGTGTTCGACCGGGTCGCCGACTACGCCGATGGCTGGATGCCAATCGGAGGGATGGGCTCAGGAAACATGGAACTGCTCACCACGGCGCTCGAAGCGAAAGGACGAAAAGTCGAAGACCTGGAACTGGCGCTGTTTGGCGCGCCCACGGACTACGATCAGCTGCAGGGACGCATCGAGCAGGGTTTCGATGAGTTGGTGTTTACCCTGCCCGACGCCGACGCCGACACCATACTGCCGATGCTCGATGAGCTGGCGGTTCTGTCAGACAAAGCACGCCAGCGTTGACTCGATTCCGGTAGCGGCGGACCCGTCCGCCGTTACTGTGTTGTGTGGTAGCCCCGACCAACGAGTTCGGCAACCACCCGGTCGACCTGTTCTTCGCCGCGCATCTGCAGCACCAGTTCGACCTGAATGGTCTTCACCGACGAAGCGCCAAATGCCCGCTGATGGACGATATCCACGATGTTGCTGTGGAGTTCGCCCAGTACCTGGGTCAACTCGCCCAGCGCGCCGGGAACATCGGGAATCTCTACGGTCAGTCGAACCAGCCGGTGACTGCGAACCAGGCCCCGTTGAACCACCGCGGACAGCGTCATCATGTCGATGTTGCCTCCGCTGATGATCAGCGCCACCCGGCGCCCCGCGAAGCGCGCCGGTTCGGCGACAACCGCTGCGAGGCCCGCGGCACCCGCGCCTTCGGCAACCGTCTTTTCAATCTCGAGCAACGTAAAAACAGCCTGCTCAACCTGCTCTTCGCTGACCAGTAAAACCTCGTCAACGTGTTGCTTAATCAGTGGCAGCGTGTGGGCTCCGGGTGTTTTGACGGCGATGCCCTCGGCCACCGTAGCCTCAGGCTGGGCCGGCGTCGTGTGCTGATAAAACGCATCGTAGGTTGAGGGAAATCGCTGCATCTGTACGCCGATCACGACCACTTCAGGACGCACACTTTTCGCGGCGATGGACACGCCTCCGATCAGACCGCCACCGCCAACGGGAACAACGATCATCTCCACATCCGGGATCTGCTCCATGATTTCCAGCCCAACTGTGCCCTGACCAGCGATGACCCGCACATCATCAAACGGATGAACCAGCGTCATCTTCCGTTCTTTGGCAAGCGCCTGGGTGAAGGTGAGCGTTTCATCGAACACCCTGCCATGAAGAATGATCTCAGCGTCATGTACGCGTGTTTGCTCGACCTTGGCATCAGGCGTATATCTTGGCATGACGATACAGGCCGGAATGCCAAGACGTTTGCAATGATATGCGACAGCCTGGGCGTGATTGCCCGCGGACATCGCAATTACCCCGTTCTGTTTCTGTTCGCTTGTCAGCTGCAACAGACAGTTCAGCGCACCGCGTTCTTTAAACGATGCCGTGAACTGGAGATTCTCGAATTTCAGATATATATCGGCCCCGGTCATTGCGGAAAGCGTTGCCGAGCGCACGCAGGGCGTGTGCTCAATCTGCTCGCTGATGCGCTCGCGCGCCTCTTCAATGTCCTGCAGCTGCATCTGGATTTATCGAACTTACACGAGGCCAGCAGTATACTCGGACAACCAAGAAGATGGCCGCGATGAAACACCTGCTCATTGTCTATCACACCCAGTCCGGCAACACCCGGCGTCTAGCTGACGCAGTTTTTGAAGGGGCCACGCATGAGCTTCTAACCGAAGTTGAGGTTCGATATCTCATGGCTCATGAGGCGGGTCCGGATGATCTGCTGTGGGCACATGGTCTGTTGCTCGGCACGCCCGAGAACTTCGGATACATGTCCGGTGCCATGAAGGATTTTCTTGACCGTACGTTCTATCCCGTCGAGGGAAAAGTTTTGTCGTTGCCGTACGCGGTCTTCATCAGTGCAGGCAACGACGGCGGCGGCGCGCTCCGCGCGATACGCCGAATCGCCAACGGTTACCCGTTCAAAGAGGTCCAGGATCCCATCATCGCTCAGGGGGAAATCAGCGAGGAAAAAATTGAGCAATGCAGAGAACTGGGGATGACATTGGCGGCCGGTCTCGAGGCGGGGATATTTTAACGACCCGCGCTCCGTTGGCAGACCACTAGCGACGAACCGGGCCCGGAGCGGTTACACTGACCGATTCGGAGGAAGCATTATTGGTCTCTCGTACTGCCCGGATCCTACACGGCATAGACGAAATACCCGCTGAAGACTGGAACCGCTGCGCGAACCCAGGAGCCGGAATCCCGCACGATCCGTTTCTGCGCCACGAGTTTCTGGCGGCTCTGGAAGCCAGCGACAGCGCAACTGCCCGCACCGGCTGGCAGCCGTTTCACCTGGTGCTCGAAGAGTCCACAAAGATCCTCGGCGTCGTACCCATGTACGTTAAGAGCCACTCTCAGGGCGAATACGTCTTCGACTATGGCTGGGCCGATGCCTGGCACCGCGCCGGCGGTGATTATTATCCGAAGCTGCAGATCAGCGTGCCGTTCACGCCGGCCACCGGACGCCGCCTGCTCGCCGCGGACTGCGGTTGCGATACCCAGGCCGACACCGAGCAGGCCCTGCTCGGCGCATGCGCGCAGATCGCCGAGAAGATCAAGGTCTCGTCGGTACACCTGACGTTCATGCCCGAGCAGCAATGGCAGCTGGCCAGCGAACTGGGGTTTTTGAAACGCATGGATCAGCAGTTTCACTGGCACAATCCGGGTTACGCATCGTTCGACGAATTTCTCGCCGACCTGTCTTCGAAGAAGCGTAAGAATCTGCGCCGCGAGCGCCGCGATGCGGTGGCCAACGACATCGTCATCGAGTGGCTCACGGGTCCGGATCTCACAGAAGCCCACTGGGATGCTTTCTATCGCTTCTACGTCGACACCGGTACACGCAAATGGGGATCACCCTACCTCACGCGCGACTTCTTCAGCATGATCACAGAAACCATGGCGGAGGACATTCTGCTGATCCTGTGCAAACGCGGAGGGCGCTACGTCGCCGGGGCCTTGAACTTCATAGGCGGCGACGCGCTGTTCGGCCGCAACTGGGGGTGCCTGGAACATCATCCGTTTCTGCATTTCGAGACCTGCTACTACCAGGCTATCGACTTTGCCATCAGCAAGGGATTAAAGCGGGTCGAAGCGGGTGCGCAAGGCAGCCACAAAGTGGCCCGGGGCTATCTACCGAGTCCCACCTACAGCGCCCACTGGATCCGCGACGCGGGGTTCCGCAACGCAGTGGCGAGATTCGTCGACGACGAACGCGAGTATGTGCGCCAGGATATCGAATACACCCAGGAACACAGCCCGTTCAACTCCACCGTCGACCTGGAAAAATTTCGCGCGACCACGCAGGTGAAAATCGGCGAGGGATGACAGCCTTGTCGACGAACATTTCCGGATACACAAAACCCCCGGCTACAGATCCAGACCCACCCGCAGATAAACGATCTATATCAGAGGGGTCTGCACGGCAATCCAGCGCTTCACCGTAGAAGCCACGCAGAAAAATCGCCATGACCTATCGAAAGGACTCGCTCATGATAATCGGTCGGATCACGCTGATTGCGCTCATCGGATGTTTGTGGCCTCGCCCGCATCCGCGCAGTTTCCCCGCGACGCGTATGTCAGCGTGGGCATCGGATGGGACTATGCAGACAGGGTCACCTTCGAATCGAACGGGGCCTTGCTGGAACTCGATCGAAGCCAATACCAGCCGGCCGTCGCACTCGGCACCAAACTTGGCGACGGCTGGCGCGTGGAACTGGACTGGGCTCTTCGCGAAAATACGCCTGAAATACTGTATTCAGCGAGCGCCGGCGTTGAGATTGATTCGGACAAGCGGGATCTGATCGAAGCACGCAGTCTGATGGTCAACGTGCTCCGCGACATACCCATCGGAATTGCCTGGCGCCCCTATTTCGGAGCCGGGATCGGCGTTGCGAAGCTGGACTATCACCTGTCGGAGATTGAGGTCAACATGCTGGCCCTCCAGGGGTTGCGGCGCGACGTCGTCAACGATGAGAGCACGACGCTGGCGTTCCAGCTTATTACCGGATTCACCATGCCAATTACACGGCGTCTTGATCTCGCCGCCGACTATCGGTACTGGCAAGCGCCATCACCCAATCTCCAGGATGTCGACGGCGCGGATCTCGGCATCGATCACACCGTTCATTCCGCCTGGCTTCACGTCCGATATCACGCGCCTGACGCAGGCGTTTTCAAGGCTCGCCCCCCGCGCCAGAAACCGAAGCGCGGGTTCTACTTTGAGACGGCCATCGGGGGCGGATTCTCTGAAGATTCCGACGTCAAAGACTCGGTCATCGGTTTGGACGCATTTGATCTCGGACTGACAGCCACCGCGGCGCTCGGTTACAACTGGCGTAAGCGCTGGCGAATCGAACTTGAAGGCCAATACCGAAACAACGAAGTGGAGGTCATCGATTTCCGCCCGGCCCAGGGCGAAGACCCCGCGGACGGGCACGTAAAAAACTACAGCTTGATGGCAAACGTCATTCATCAGTTCGCGCCAGGCTCGTCGATCCGACCTTTCGTCGGCCTCGGTGTGGGAATAGTGCATGCGTCTTTCGACATCGACGTGTTCGGAATCTGCCAGTTCTTTGTTTGCGGCCCCGAGCGTCGTGACAAGCTCATCGACGATGACGACACCGCACGTGCTGCTCAGATCATGGTGGGGGTCAACGTCGCAATGTCCCCGCGTACCACATTCACCGCTAACTACCGCTATTGGCGGACGTCTGACTTCAAGATGCAGCAGCCAGACGGCGCACCTTACGTGGCCTCCCTGGTCAACACGTCTATCACGGTTGGAGTTCGCTATTCGCTTGGCGGGAAGGGCTGACCTGCCGGCGGCGGCCGCGCCTACGTTGCCGACTCGGCTATTCAGCGGCGTCGTTTACCGCGATCGCAATCTGCAACGCGCGCAAATAATTCTGCAGACGATGAACGTTGTGCGGACCCATTCGCAATACCTGCTTCTGCAACGACGACAGCGCTTCGAGCTGTGGATCTGCGTAGTGGTAGAACACGGCCGGTTGCACAAGTTCCACTTCCTCAGCAAGCAAAGGCAACCGTGTGATTCTCGATATGGCCACGTGAATCTGAGTAACCATCGGCTGCTGGTTACCCAACTCGCGCAATCCCGTGGCGACCAATGGCTCAAACAGCAGGAGATTATTTGCAAGGGTTTGCGGGTCGATCCTTTCCAGAATGTCGAGATAGATGTCGTAGCGCTCATAGCTCACCGGATCGATGAACAGCCGATCACCGCGTTCGATGATCTGAAACCTGCCAGTCGGCGCAAGGAACCCCAACTGGCGACTCGGGTACCCTCCTTGGGCAGCATTGTCGATTACGACCGCAAGTCGTCGAATCAGGTCGTCTCGATCCAGCCACGAATCCGGAAAACCAAATCCGGACACGCGTTCCATCACAAAAGCGTCGCTGGAATCCAGCGCGGGAAGCTCGATTTCCGGCTCCGGCGGGGGCACGATCATTTCCGCAGGCGGCGGCAGCAACGGCTCGGACTGAGTTTCCGGATCGGCCATGCGTTCTGGGACCACGGCGGGCGGTGATTCTTCGGCTTCTGCGAACCAATCGGGCATGTAGCGAATCGCTGCGGCGATCAGCGCCACCAACGCAAATCCGGCAATCAGAAACGCGGTTCGCATGACTCATTATGACGCGCGACCGGCAAATCATCCACGCATGCGACATTTCCATTATTATTGATAGAGTCACCATCTTATCCGCGAGCCTGTTGCGCAGCTATGACCGCCACGCCCATTAAAGATATTCTGAATCATCGGGTCGCACCGGAAACCGAGGTATGCATTCAGGGCTGGGTTCGATCGAAACGGGCATCCAAGGGTGGCTTCTCGTTCATCCACCTGCACGACGGATCATGCTTCGACACCATTCAGGCAGTGGTTGATGAATCGCTCGACAACTACGCTTCGGAGATTGGACGCCTGGGCACCGGCTGCTCGGTACGAATCACCGGCAAGCTGGTTGAATCCGAGGGACGGGGGCAGGACCGCGAGATTCAAGCATCCGAGGTGACGGTGATCGGCTGGGTGGACGATCCGGAAACCTACCCTATCGCCAAGAAACGCCACACTTTCGAGTATCTGCGCGAGGTCGCTCACCTGCGCCCTCGGACCAACACCTTTGGCGCAATCGCCCGGGTCCGTAACGCCATCGCCCAGGCGGTGCACGGTTACTTCAATGACAACGGGTTCGTCTGGGTCAACACCCCGATCATCACCGGAAGCGACTGTGAAGGCGCCGGTGAGTTGTTTAGAGTGTCGACGCTCGACATTGCCAACAGACAGACCGCCAGCGACTCAGATCCGTTCGCCAGTGACTTTTTCGGCACCGAAACCTTCCTCACCGTATCAGGTCAGCTGAACCTCGAAAGCTATTGCCTGGCGCTCAACAAGGTCTACACGTTCGGTCCTACTTTCCGCGCAGAGAATTCCAACACCAGCCGCCACCTTGCCGAATTCTGGATGATCGAACCGGAAATCGCATTTGCAGATTTGAACGACAACGCGGTCCTCGCGGAAGACTTCCTGAAGTTCGTTTGCTCTCAGGTTATGAGCGTCTGTGCCGACGACATGCAGTTCTTTGCCGATCGAATCGACAAACAGGCCGTCAAACGTCTCGAACTCGTTGTCAGCACACCTTTCGAACGGCTGGAGTATTCCGAAGCGGTCACGATTCTGGAAAATGCTGGTCAGGATTTCGAGTACCCCGTGCGATGGGGACTGGACCTGCAATCTGAGCATGAGCGGTTTCTAACCGAGCAACACGTCGGCGGACCAATCGTGGTCGTGAACTATCCGAAGGAAATCAAGGCGTTCTACATGCGTCTCAACGACGACGATGCCACGGTAGCCGCAATGGATGTACTGGTACCCGGCGTCGGCGAGATTATTGGTGGCAGCCAGCGCGAAGAACGCCTTGACGTGCTCGACGCGCGTATGGCGGAGCAGGAAGTGGGTCAGGAACTGTGGTGGTATCGCGACCTGCGACGCTACGGGACGGCTCCGCACGCCGGTTTCGGCCTCGGTCTGGAAAGGCTGGTGCTATATATGACCGGTATGGACAACATTCGCGACGCTATTCCGTTCCCCCGCGTCCCCAACAGCGCAAGTTTCTAGCGGGAGCCCCGGCCAGCACATGATTCGTTCCCTTGCGCGCCT
>JAYGEV010000152.1:0-2176 GCA_046582225.1 Pseudomonadales bacterium | reverse complement strand
GTGGCGGAAAACTCCAGGGTCATCGCCATGGGTGCTGTGATATCAGCTTTCCAGGTCAGCGCGTCGCCGTCCACGGTGCCTTCGTTGAGTTCGATGTCGCCCTGAGGGCCGCTAAGTTTGCCGGTCAGCGTGCTTCCGTCGGTGGTGAGTTCCAGCGTGCCGTCCTGGGCGCCCATGGGCGTGTTCATGACTGTCTTCCAAGTGCCGTCTGCGCTCATCTGTATGTCTCCGTATTATTTTACGTTGGTAGAGGCCGACGGAGTATGGCACAGGCTTTTCGCGGTCGGTAGATGGCTGGGGCGTGGCTACCGAAAGCGGATGGATTGAGGTTAAATGCCTCTCCGTGAGCATTGGCACTCTCAACGAAGGGCCCCTGCATCAGGCAATCAAGGCTCTGTATTGTCGCGATGGTGCGCGTGAAGAGGTTGCCGTGGACGGGTATGTTGCCGACGTCCGCGCGGCCGACGACGTCATCTACGAAATTCAGACCGCGGGATTCAGCACCCTCAAAACTAAGCTTGCCGCGCTGCTGGAGGGACATCGGGTTGTTCTCGTTCATCCCATTGCAGTCGTACGCCATATCGTCAAGCTTTCTCCGCAGTCCGATCAACCAGCCACACGTCGGCGCTCGCCGAAACGGGGCGTGGTAGCGCATGTTCTCGATGAGCTGGTAAGCATTCCAGCGCTGCTCAACCACCCCAATTTCGAGCTAGAAGTGGTCCTCATCGAACTGGAAGAGCTGCGCGCGTTCGATCCCGAAAAGGTGCGACGTCGCAACGGCTGGCGCGTGGTGCAGCGGCGCTTGCAGGAGGTGCTGCGAACCGAACGCTTCAGTTGCGCGCGGGATCTGCTGCGGATGGTACCGGGCGTACTGCCCGAGGAATTTACCACCAGGGAACTTGCCCAGGCTATGGATGAGCCGCGCAGACTTGCTCAGAAGCTCGCTTACTGTCTGCGCGAGGCGGGCGAGATAACGATCTGTGGCAAGCAGGGGAATGCGCTGCAATATCGACTTACCAGCGCCGGTTGACAGCTCCACGCGCATCCTCGAATACTGGCCCGTTCAATCCTGATCCCACGGAGATACGCGTTGATTGAGTTGTATACCGCTTCCACCCCGAACGGCTGGAAAGCATCGGTAACCCTGGAGGAACTCGAGCTGCCCTATGAGTTGCACGCCGTGAATCTGATGGAGGACGAGCAGAAAGATCCGAAATATCTGCAGATCAACCCCAACGGCAGGATTCCGACGCTGGTTGATGATGGCTTTGCGATATTCGAATCCGGCGCAATCATGATCCATCTGGCGGAGAAGACCGGACGATTGCTTCCCACCGACGTGCATGGTCGTTCCAAAGTGATCCAGTGGCTGATGTTTCAGATGGGCGGCGTTGGGCCGATGATGGGACAGGCGAACGTGTTTTTCCGCGCGTTCGAGGAAAAGATTCAACCGGCCATCGATCGCTACCAGAACGAGTGCCGCCGCCTTTTCGAGGTGCTCGATACCCGGCTGCAGCAAAGTGAGTGGCTTGCCGACGAGTACTCCATCGCGGACATCGCCAACTGGTGCTGGACGCGGATAAACTTCTGGTCCGGTGTGCCGCTGGATGGTCTGGATTCCATGCAGCGCTGGACCGCGGCAATGGAGGCGCGCGGCGCCTGCCAGCGTGGAATCGAGGTGCCGAACAAACTGGAGTTGCCAACCGATGACGACGACGCCGGCGTTGCGGCGCAAGCCGAGCAATCCCGTAAAATTCTCAAGCGCTAGCCCGCGCACGTGAGCGATGTCACACTCGAAGGTCCGGCCTGGGATCTGTCGCAGGAGTATCCAGCGCCGGATTCCGCGGCGGTGGATACCGACATCGACGCACTGTGTGTGCTGCTCGACGCAATGGCGGAATTGAACCCGGAACTCGATGGCGACGATCCGGTGGGAGTGGCGCAGAAGCTTTGCCGGCTCTCCGAACAGGCGCGATCGCTGCTGGGGGATCCGTTGACGTTCGCGAGCTGTCTGTTGTCGGTGAACAGCCGTGACGATTCCGCCCAGGCGTTGCAGGGTCGACTGCAGTCTTATCAGAAGCGCTTTGCGGATCTGCTGGCGCCGCTGTCGCAGTTTGTCGACCTGGCTGAGGATGCGCAGATCGACCGGTATCTGGCCGACCCGATCGTCGCGCCG
>JAYGEV010000008.1:0-1684 GCA_046582225.1 Pseudomonadales bacterium | reverse complement strand
CCACTCTGGCATGGCTCACAACCCAGTGGTGTTTCACGTCGTTGCCGATCGCCTGGCTCAGCCCGAGGACAACTGGCAGCCGTTTCAACGTAACGGGTGCCGCGCGCTGTTCTTCCCCAAACCACACACGTAAAGCACCCCATGCGCGAGCTGAAAAAGTATCCGAATCGGCGCCTCTATGATCTCACCGACAGCCACTACATAACGGCGGAAGACGTGGGCAAGATGATCATTGACGGCGAGAGCATTCATGTGGTCGACAGCAAAGACGGCTCGAACATCACCCGTTCAGTGCTGCTGCAGATACTCACCGAGCAGGAGGCCGAGGGCCACGAACCCGTGCTGACCGACCGCGCCATCGAACAGATTATACGGTTCTACGGGAAAAACTTTGGCGGCGTAGTGTCACGCTACATCGAACAAAGCATTCTCACGTTCCTCGAGCATCAGGACCAGTTCCAACGCCGAATGCGCGAAATGTCAGATCTCAACCCGTTGAACTTTGTGCGCCAGGCCATGGACCGCACGTTCGGCGCCACGCAATCCAGCCACGACACGTCCGAAGAGGACGCTCCTCCCTCGGACAAATAGCCTCGGACAAATAGCAACCCGCGAACGCGAGGGCAGCCCCAGGGCGCCCCAACTCGCCTACCGGCCCGGGCGCGGATCTCCTTCGCCGGAAAACTCCGGGCCCGGATCGTGACCCAGAAAGATCTTACCCAGATCCTGGTAAAGCGGATGCGCGACCCAGCGGTGAGTCGCACAACCATGTGAATCACGCAACTTGCGTTCCAGCGGGCTGTACATTCGCATGCCGTTTGTGCCGGCCGTGTTGTGAATCACGTCCACAACCTCCATAGACGCGTTTGCGGCATAGGTGCAGGCGAGTCGACCCAGCTTGGTGCCTTTACTACTCGGTGACGGCAGCCCGGCTTCGAGTTCATCGTGCACAAACTGCATCGACTCCATCAGAAACGCCCGGGCCGCTCTCAGCTTGGCTTCACACTCACCCATCCGGTACTGGGCGATGGGCCGGTCTCGCAGCGTCGATGAAGAAAGCATCGGTATCTTGGACTGCGCCAGGTCGGCAAACACATCCAGCGCACCACGCGCCACACCGATCGCAATCGCTGCCTTGTTATATGCGAGGCGGAGCGGAACCGGCACCCGGAACACCGGGTTGGAATACAGGGCCGGTAGTTTGACCAGTTCAACCGGCACGAACTTCTCAGGAACCAGCGCGCCGTCGGCAAGCACGTCGTGGCTGCCTGATCCGCGCAACCCCGCCACGTCCCAGGTATCAAGAATCTGAAACTCGCTTCGATTCAAGAACCACATTCGGATGATTGGCATGCCGTCTTCGGTCAGTCGCGGTGCATCGTCCTCAACGATCGGCGCGATCATGAAACACCACTCGGCGTTGTGGCAGCCACTGATGAACGTGGACTGACCCGATACCCGGAAACTGCCATCAGCCTGGGGAATCGCCATCGAGGGTTTTGTACCAGGTCCTCCGCCACCGCACATGATCACACGCGGATTATCGACGTAGACTTCTTTGGCCAGGTCGGCGGGCATGCCTCCGGCGGCCATCGCGTTGATTTCCGAGCCGAGCATGACGTTCCAGGCCACCGATCCGTCGATGGCCGCCATTGCTTCGAGCAGCTCAATGGTCTCGCAGATG
>JAYGEV010000476.1:0-2955 GCA_046582225.1 Pseudomonadales bacterium | reverse complement strand
TACCGTTGCTGGCTGTGCGCCACGATTTCCCGAGCTAATGCCAGCGCGTGAGAGTCGTTTGCGGCCAGATAGTCGGTGACACCGGATATCCGGCTGTGCACATCGCCACCGCCGAGGCTCTCCGCATCGACTTCTTCCCCGGTAGCAGCTTTTACCAGCGGCGGCCCGCCCAGAAAGATGGTGCCCTGCTCGCGTACAATGATCGCCTGATCGCACATGGCCGGCACATAGGCGCCACCCGCCGTGCAGGAACCCATCACTACCGCAATCTGCGGAATCCCCTGAGCTGAAAGATTGGCCTGATTGTAAAAGATGCGGCCAAAATGCGTCTTGTCCGGGAACACTTCTGCCTGCATCGGCAGAAAAGCGCCGCCGGAATCCACCAGGTAGATGCACGGCAGACTGTTCTCCAACGCCACTTCCTGAGCCCGCAGATGTTTCTTAACCGTAATGGGATAGTAGGTGCCGCCTTTGACCGTCGCGTCGTTAACCACGACCACACATTGCGTTCCGGATACTCGACCCACGCCGGTAACGATCCCGCCCGAAGGAATCCAGTCGTCGTAAAGTTCGTAACCTGCAAGCTGGCCAATTTCGAGAAATGGTGAGCCGGGATCTAGCAGTCGGTCCAGACGTTCGCGCGGCAACAGTTTGCCACGCGCCTGGTGACGCGCGCGTGAACGTTCATTCCCACCTTCCACGATGCGGGCCGTTAGCGCCCTGAGTTCCTCACTCAATGCCCGGTGATGCTCCGCATTTGCCGTAAACGCCGAATCACCTGCATCAATTTTTGATCGCAGAATAGCCATAAGGTGTCCCCCGGCGGGCACCATACACGAATAGCATCGCGCAGGGACCGGGCCAACGGCTCCGGCAAACCGACTAGATGGTTGCCGTGATGTCGCCCAGCTTCTTGGTGAGCAGAGCGTTCTCGCGATAGTCGATCGGAATCACCACCAGGCTCGGCCCATCCTCGGTGAGCGCTGTCTCCAGGGTCGCACGCAGATCTGCGCTGTTCTCGCAGCGATGGCCATTCCAGCCAAACGACTCAGCCAGCTGCAGCCATTCCGGATTGCCGAACGCCAGATCGGTATGTCGGTTGAACTCGTTGTCCTGCTTCCAGGCGATGAGCCCGTATCCACCATCCTCCCAGACCAGCATGACCAGGTTGCAGCCGAGCCGCTTGGCAGTTTCCATCTCCTGCACGTTCATTAGAAAACCGCCGTCCCCGGCAATTCCGAGAACACGCCGGTCGGGATGAACAATTGCCGCCGCAATGGCGCCCGGCAACGCAAATCCCATCGAGCAGAAGCCGTTGGGAATCAAACAGGTGTTTGGTTCATGGCAGTGGTAGTGGCGGGCAATCCACATTTTGTGCGCGCCCACATCGGACAACAGAATGTCGTTGGGGCCCAGCACCTGGCGCACGTCCCAAATCGCTTTCTGAGGTCGAATGCTGCCGGTGGTTTCATCATCGGCATGTTCGGCGATATCGCGGCTCATCTCATCGCGAATCTCGCGCTGACGGGTGAAGTCGTAATCACCAGCGCCATGTTCGTCGACTCGCTCGTTGATCATCCATAGAAAATGAGCCAGATCTCCCACGACTTCAACGCCCGGGTGGTAGTGCTCGTCGATCTCCGCGGGCAGAAAGTCGGCGTGCACGATGGACTTGTCACGGCCCGGATTCCACAACCTGGGGTGATACTCAACCATGTCGAAGCCGAGCGTGATGACCAGATCCGCATCGTCAATGATCAGATTGGTACGGTCTTTGCTGCCCAGCCCAACCGTATAGAGGCAGTAGTCTGCGTCCATATCGACAGCGCCTTTGGCCATGAAGGTACTGATCACGCCAATGCCGGTTTTTTCGCAGAGCATTCGCAGCTGCTTGCTCGCACGCCGGCGTATGCATCCATTGCCGGCCAGGATGACAGGCCGTTTAGCCGCTTTTAGCAGCTCGAATGCGGAGTCGACAATTTTGTCAGCGGGAACCGGGCGTCGAAAGCGCTGGGGCGTGATGGGAGTCGCAGTCGCCGGCAGCTTGGCAATATCTTCCGGCAGCTCGATGTGCACCGCTCCAGGCTTTTCCGATCGCGCAACCCGTACCGCCTTGCGAATGACTTCAGGGATGGTGTCTGGCTGCAGAATCGTCCCCGCCCACTTGCAGACCGGCTCGAACATCGCAACCACGTCCATGACCTGGTGCGATTCCTTGTGCAATCTGTTGGTCGCACCCTGGCCGGTGAGCACCAGCATTGGCGCCCGGTCCATGTTTGAATCCGCAACCCCGGTGATCAGGTTGGCTGCGCCCGGGCCGAGCGTTCCGAGACAACCGGCGGGGTTGCCTGTCAGGCGACCGTATATCTCGGCCATGAACGCAGCACCCTGCTCGTGGCGTGTGAGCACGAACCGGATCTTGTCCGTTTCCTCGAGCGACATCATGAAGTCGGCGTTCTCTTCGCCGGGCACGCCGAAGATGTACTCGACTCCCTCGGCTTCCAGGCACTGAACGAACAGATCAGAGGCTTTCATCGTGACCCAGGTTGCAGCGTGATCTGCCAGTCTAACAGCGATGTGCGCTAAACCGTAAAGGCCTCAGCGCCAGGCGAGCTTAAGCCAACAGATCCCACGGCCGGCCTGCCGCGGTCAGGCAGCCCGGCGCAACCTGACCGCCGGAACACCCAACGCCTGGGCTACCTTGGGATGGTGGACCTCGCCAAGATGAACATTGAGACCCTCGGCAAAAAGTGGGTCGGCCGAAAACGCCTGTTTCCAACCGAGACTGGCGAGTGTGGAGACGTAGCCCAGGGTGACATTGTTCAGAGCAAGGGTCGCGGTCCTCGTCACGGCTGCCGGCATGTTGGTTACGCAGTAGTGAACCACACCCTGCTCGATATAGGTCGGGTCATCGTGGGTCGTGGGTCTGCTGGTTTCAAAGCAGCCACCCTGGTC
>JAYGEV010000462.1:0-9439 GCA_046582225.1 Pseudomonadales bacterium | reverse complement strand
ACGGGCACCAGCGATGCAATCATCGCTCTCGACATGGAAACCGGCGGATTGAACTGGGTGTTCCAGGCCACCGCGGGCGACGCTTGGAACACTGCCTGTGGCGGCGCCGTGAGTGGTCCAAACTGCCCTGAGGAAGACGGTCCGGATATGGATTTTGGGGCGGGCGCGACCCTGGCGACCACCAGCAAAGGCCTCGACCTGGTGATTGCCGGCCAGAAGTCCGGCGATATCTTCGCGATCAATCCCGACAATGGTGTGCTCGTGTGGCAAACCAGCGCTGGACGGGGCAGCCTGAGCGGCGGCGTCCACTTTGGTCTGGCCATTGGCGATGATCGTGTTTACGTGCCCATCGCAGACGTGATCGACGGCACCAATTTCCCCGGCGAGCGGCATCCCGGCATGCATGCGCTCGACATTGAAACCGGTCGGTTTCTGTGGCGCACACCCATGCAGGACCGCTGCGAGGGCAGGCAATACTGCGTACCCGGCATCTCGGTTGCAGCCACCGCCACCCACGACCTGGTCTTCGCCGGTGGGTTGGATGGCTGGATGCGCATCTACGACGCGGCAACCGGCGAGGTGTTGTGGAAATATGATACTGCCACGACGTTCACCGACGCTTCGGGCAGATCCGGCAACGGCGGAACGATCAGCGGCGGTGCCGCGGCGCTGGTTCATGGCAGCACCCTTTATGTCAGCTCCGGTTACGCCTTCAACGGGATGATGCCCGGCAACGTACTGCTCGCCTTCGACGTAAAGTGAGTGACATGCAACGTGAAAAAGATGCACAAGCCGTGAAAGGGCCGTGAACGCGTTCTTAAACGAACCGGGCGTTACTCCTGCTGTAGAACGCCGGCATCGGTCAGCGCGTCGATAGCATCGGGCGGCTTGTCGAGCCACTCGGTCAACACGTCTTTATTATGCTCACCCCGATACGGTGCCGGGCCGCGCACCCCGCTCCTGGCAGTTGAAAACCGGTACGGTGACTGCGGAACAGGCCGGGTACCGCCTTCACGATCGTCGACATCGACGATGGCCCCCCGTGCAGCAACCGTCTCCTGCTCGCGCACCGTAGCCGCATGGCGAACGCGACCCCAGGCGATGTTCATTTCGGCCATGGCTGCCTCGATGCTGTCCCAGCTGCTCAACGCCGCCATGAATTCACCGATCCGCTCACGCCGCAGCCGAATTTTGGTGGCCAGTTCCATTTGTTTGTTGGTGGGATCCTCGACACCCAGATTGCTGGTGAGCATCCGCCACAGATAACGAATGTCTGCGGAGACCAGAATCGGCCCGACGCCGGTCTCCCAGGCGTCGTTGCGCAGAGGTCCGGTACCGGCAGCGTCCTCCAGGTCGTAGTGGAGCTGGTCATCGGTGACCAGCGTCGCATCGATCATCGCGATATCGACGTGCTGACCCACCCCGGTAAACTCGCGATGAATGACCGCGCTCAACAGACCGACGAGCCCATGCAGCCCAGCGTTTGTGTCTGCAACCGAAAGTGGCAGATCGTGCAACGGCAGATCGTTGCGCCGAGACAGGCGGTCCATCAACCCCGCCTCGGCGTGAATGATGGGCGCATAGGCCGGACGGTGTGACTCGGGCCCGCCCTGACCGAACCCCGATATCGACAGCATGATCAATCGGGGATTCACCGCCTGCAATGCCTCGTAACCCAGACCCAACTTCGGCATCACGTCGGCCCGGTAGTTTTCGATCAGGATGTCCGCCTGCTGCACCAGTTCCAGTGCCAGTTCGCGGGCTCCCTGGGCGCGCAGGTCGATGCAGATGTTGCGTTTGCCTGCATTCTGCTGATGGTAGTACCCGGGAATACCGGCAATGACCCGACCCCACAAGCGCGTGAGGTCCCCATCTGGTGGTTCCACCTTGACCACATCGGCACCCAGATCGGCGAGCATTCGACCCGCAAAAGGACCGGCCAGCACCCGGGAGAAATCGAGTACCTTGAGGTGCGCTAGCGGATAGCCGTGCGGTTCGACTGAACCGGTCATCGTCAGGCGTTCACAATCGTCAACTTGTCGTCGGCGTGGGGCCGGCCAGCCTGATTCTGGCTGGAGGTGTGGCTGGAAAGGTACGCGTTCTCATCGTGGTCGAGGCTGCCCGGGGGCAGCAACTCCCACAGCGGGCCCAGTGTCGTCTTGATCTGGTTTTCATAAAAAGCCGGGAGGACTCGACTTTCCGCATTGAAGTAACGCTGGACTGTGACATCGGTGTCGATGAGGCGCGCAACCCGACGCTGGTATTTGATGCGACTCGACGAAAGCGCGCGAACCGCGTTGAGCGCCTTGGTTGTGAATCCGCGATTGGACCGCAGCCGTCGCCACATTCTGGGCCCGGTGTAACTATGCCGAATGAGGTCGATGGTCAGTTTGTAGAACTCGGACCAGCTGTAGTTGGCGGGAATAACATTCATGGCCCGGATGCTGTCCAGAAAATGGAACGGGAACGGCAACACCCGCCCGGCACGCTGCAGGTCAAGATTCATTGGGGCTGCCTGCCCGTATACGGTAAACAACGAGTATGCCGGATAGGCACCGGGGGTGAGGTCAACAAACGTTTTAGTCAGCTCGAAGGGCTCACGCCCCTCATCGCAATCGAGCCCAAGTACAAAATTTGTCTGCACAAACGGAATGTGGCGGAGGATCATATTGACATGGTCGGAGACCTGAAGAACCCGCTCCATACCCGCCACGGCTTTGGTCTTGGATTTGTTACCGAACTCGTACCACGATTCAAGCCCGGGCAGAATGCCGATGAAGCCATTTTTCTCAAGGCGTTGCAGATTCCCCTCTGACAGCAACGACAAACTGCTTTCCGCTACGTGCTGGATCCGCCCGGGAGGAACAGCCGCTTCGATGGCCGTCATGTAATCGTCGAAGCGGACCCCAAAATTCGGATCGTGCCAGGCCACCGTGGCCTTGCCCATCGTGTCGACCAGGAATCGCAAATCCTCGGACATCTGATCGAAGCCAAGTGGCTGGTAGTCGACTACAGAATCGATGCAGAAGCTGCAGGAGTACGGACAACCCACACTTCCGATCATCGGCACCAGCTTCAAGGTCGGCGCCTTGGCGATGGTTGGCGCGATAAACTTCCACCGTTCCCTGACGCCTGGCAGGTATGTCGGTTGTCGTTCCGCGTTGAGTTGAATGCCATTCCCGGAACCCGATGAGCGTTCTCTAAGAACACGGTCGATGATGTCTTTGTCGGTGAACCCGAGCACGTAGTCGAAGTACTGGGCCGAGTCCTGAGGATAGCTGCGCGCGTGCGGCCCGCCGAGCACCGTCGTTACCCCGCGGCCCCGGTACAGAGCACTGATCGCATATGCCGTGAACGCCGAACGGGTGTACGCGGAAATAAACAACACATCGGATTCGTCCAGGAGTTGAGAGGCGAGGTCTTCAAAGCCGGTGTAGCAAACGAAACGTACGTCGTGCCCCAGCTCTTCACACCACACCGCAACTACCTGCGGCATGATGCTCGCCAGGTTCGCGTTCATCAGTCGGGAATAGGTGCGTTGGGTAGGTCCCTTGGCAACAAGATCCAGAACGGTGACGCGCAGACGCTTCATAGGGATCGAGTTCCAAAGTTAGGGGCGAAGTGTAGTGGCGTGATGATGATAAGTCATGTCGAAAACCACCTGAGCATTACCGTATGCTTATTCGGTGACGCGCGTATTGCCATTCAGTTCAAAGCTCGGGTTTGGTGTCGGCCAGGCTGCAGAGGGAATCACCCTCGCCGTATTTGGCACCTTCACGCTTTTCTACTTCAACCAGATCCTCGAGATCTCCGCAGCCCTCACCGGTCTCGCGCTGGGAATCGCGCTGCTCTTTGACGCGGTCACCGACCCGCTCGCCGGATCGATCTCGGATCGTCTCAAAACCCGCTGGGGGCGGCGACACCCGATGATCGCACTGTCGGCAATTCCGCTGGCTTTGTCTGTGATCGCTCTGTTCAACCCGCCGGACGATATGTCAGATCTCTTCTATTTTGGCTGGCTGGTGGTATTTGCCGTGCTCTCGCGGCTGTTTTTGACGCTCTATCACATCCCACACATGGCGCTCGGTGCCGAAATGGCCCAGGACTACGTCGATCGCACCCGCGTATATGCCTACAGCCAGTTGTTCGGAACCCTGGGGGCGGCAGGATTCGGCTTCCTGATGCTGACGTTTTTCTTCGCCTCCACCCCCGATGCGCCGCACGGAATGCTCAACCGTGCCGGATATTCGCCGTTCGCGCTGTCGGCTGCGTTTGGGATCGTGGTGTCGATCGGGCTCTTTCTGCTGGGAACCTACAAAGAAATTCCACACCTGCCAAAAGTAAAATTCAAGGTCGAAGAACGCCTGACCCCGCGCCGTCTGTACGGAGAAATCCGTACCGCGTTTCGCAATCACTCCTATCTGATGCTGTTTGGCGGCCTGTTGTTTGCGGTGATACTCCTGGGTATCGAGGGCGTGTTCATGATCTACATGTACGTCCATTTCTGGGGGCTGGAAACCGAGAGCATGCGCTGGCTCGGCCCAACGGCAATCGCCGCGCTGCCACTTTCCATCGCCCTGGCGCCGTGGCTGACGCGTAAAGTCGACAAGCGACGCATCCTGATTGGGCTGTCTACCATCATCATCGTGAACACCAACATCCCGATCTGTCTACGGCTGTTCACCGACGTGATGCCGGCCAACGGCAGCCCCGAATTGCTGGCCCTGTTGCTGATGTTTGTGTTCATCGGCGGCCTCTGCGGGCCCGCCGTGATCGTCACATTGAATTCGATGTTCGCCGACATCGCCGATGAACAGGAACTGGTAACCGGCGAACGCCAGGAAGGCATCATCTTCTCGGCCCGATCCTTCGCGTTCAAGGCAGCCGGGGCGCTGGCCAGCGTGCTCGGTGGCATTGCCCTGGACCTGATTGCTTTTCCGCGCGGCGCGGCACCCGGAGAGGTTGCAACCGACACCCTGTTTCAGCTCGGTCTGGTCGCTGGCCCCCTGACGTCGGTATTCGGCCTGATCAATCTGTCGTTCTATCTCGGCTATCGATTGAATCGCAAGCGCATCGTCGAGATTCAGGCCGAACTGGCAGTACGCCGGGAGGAAACTGCCGCCGGCGGCGGCTGATCGCGGTTGCTCCCAGGGAGCTGCGCCATCGCTCCCACGTCGTTCTCAGATGCTCCCGGAATGCTGGCTTCGCCTCCCCGGCTTACAGTAGACTCGACCAGGTTAACGCTTGGTTGAGCTAAGGAGATTCTGATGCCAAGAGTCACAGAGGTCGGTGGAAGCACCGGTTTCGGCGGTGTATACATGCACTGTCCGGATCTGTTCAAGGGTTTCATGTTCCGCTACGGGTTGCTGTGGTCTCACAGCAAGCTCGATCCGGTGCTCAAAGACCTGGTCCGACTCAAGTCGTCCAACCTGAACGGCTGCCGGTTCTGAATTCCCGCCCGATCTGCTGCGGCGCAGCAGAATGGCATGAGCGAAGAGATGATCGTGCAGATGCTCGATCATCGGGACTCGGATCTTGACGAGCGCACCAAGGTCGCGTTGGATCTTGCTGAAGACTTCATAAACAACCACGCCCGCGGTGTGGACGACGCATTCATGGACCGCTTGAAGCAGCACTTCAGTGAAGAAGAAATCGTCGAGCTGACCATTGGAATAGGCATCTGGGATTCCGTGCACAAGTTCAACAACGTCTTCGACATCGACCCGCCGGTGGAGGAAGGCACCTTCCAGGTGGGCCTGCCCGACGTGCCGGAAGAAATGCGTTCTCACATTTCAGACCCCGGCAACAAGTACTGATCGCCGCGCCGTAGCTGAAGTCATGCCCGGCGCCAACAGGATTGAGTTCGAGGTCATTGAGGGTTGGCAGCATCTCCCTGAGGGTTGGAGCTTCGTCGAGGTGGCCGGGGTCGCCACTGATTCGAAGGATCGGGTGTATGCCTTCAATCGCGGCGAGCACCCGATGATCGTGTTCGACGCGGATGGAAAGTTCCTCGATGCCTGGGGTGAAGGCGTATTCACAAATCCGCACGGCATCTACATCGGCCCGGATGATCGGGTCTACTGTGCCGACAACTTCGACCACACGGTGCGCATCTTCGAACCCGATGGCACGCTGCTGAAGACGCTTGGCGAGAAGGACGAACCCTCGGACACGGGCTTTATGCAGGGCGAAATGCCAGTGCAACGCAGTGCGGGTCCGTTCAACCGCGTCACTAACGTTGCGCTGTCACAAACCGGCGAGTTGTACGTGTCCGACGGCTACGGCAATGCCCGGGTTCACGCATTCACCGCCGAAGGCGAGCACAAGTTTTCCTGGGGCGAACCCGGCAGCGGCCCCGGCCAGTTCAATCTGCCGCACGCGATTGCGCTGGACCGTTACGACCGCGTGTACGTCGCGGACCGCGAGAACTCGCGAATTCAGGTGTTCAATACCGCCGGCGACTACCTCACCGAGTGGAATCACGTCACCCGCCCCGACGATCTGTACATCGATGTTGATGACAATCTGTATGTGGCAGAGCTTGGGGAACGCGCAGGTTTAGGACCCAATGTGGAAGTGTCGCCACACGCGCCGCATGCCAGAGTAAGCGTGCTCACGCTCGACGGAGAGATACAGACGCGCTTTGGCGGCGAGGATGCCACGGCGCCCGGAAATTTCTTCGCGCCCCACGGCATCTGGGCAGACACCAAAGGCGACCTGTACGTGAGCGAGGTTACCTACAGTGCCGGCGGCCGCTGGGGCATGGTGCCGCTGGACTGCCATTCGCTGCAGAAGTTCGTCCGCATTCGCGGTTGACGCGAGGTTCGAGGGTTACCGCCCACTAGCCCGTCGCGCGAGCGTCCAGCTCGGCTCGTATCTCCGCATGACGGTCTTCGGTAATCGGGTAGGTCCAGACAATGGCCGCGCCGGTCAAGAAGAAAAGTGAAGGGAAGGTCGAAAACAGAAATCGCAGGCCGAACAGTTCTTCGGGTCCGTTGCTGCCGGCGGGATCAAAGCCAAGCAGCGACAATCCGTACAGAGCGATGACTCCGCCGATCGATGCGGTCGCCTTCTGCGCAAACGACCAGGCAGAAAAAAACAGCGCCGCCCGGTTCTCGCCGCTTACCAGCGTGTCGAGATCGATCACATCGGCCTTCATCGAATTCGGCAACGTCGAAGAGAACCCGCCGCTGGCAAAACCGGTCGCCAGCGTAATCGGCAACATCCACCAGAAATCGCCATCCCCGAGCAGGAGATAAAACGGGTGCGCCAGCGCAAGCATAAAAAACGACGCGAGGTATGCCCGATGCTTGCCGATCCGCTTTGCCAGCCATACCCAGAATGGCACTGCGGCAAAGGCGGTCAGGAAAAAGAAGATCAGCATGAAGATCGCCAGATCTTCAGCATTGAGCACGTAGGAGATGAAAAACAGGTACAGCGGCGTGGTGATGTTCAGGCCGATCGAGCCGATCATGAACGCCAGCACTAACTGCTTGAACGGTCGGTTGCCCCACATCAGTTTCAACCCCTCGAGCACCGGGACCACCGAAGGTTGGTAGAGCTTGGGCTCTGGTGTTTTCCACAGTGTGAGCGACACACATAACGGCATGACGATCAGCATCGTAATGCCTACCAGCTGAAGAACCACATTGCTGCCACCGATACCGAACAGCAGCAGCGCCGCGCCGGGGACAAGCTGCGCGGTGAGGCTACCCCCTATGCCCGCCATCGCGCGCGCACCGGTCACGCGCGATCGCTCGTTAAAGTCGGTCGACAGCTCCGCCCCCCAGGCGTAGTACGGGATGAGCATCATCGTGATGGCGATGGACAGCAGGAAATTCCAGACAAACAGGTGCAGCCCGCCGGCACCCTCGGGCGGCATGAACAACATGTAGATCGACGCCATCATGATCGGGGTGGCGGCAAAGATCCATGGGCGACGGCGGCCGAAGCGGGTTCGGGTGTGATCGCTGATGTAGCCCATCAGCGGATCGGTGACGACATCGAGCAACCTCACTACGAACAAGATGGTCGCAATCAGCGCCAGGTCTACGCCCATATCGCTGGCATAAAACTGGGGGATAAAGACCGCCACCGGAAACAGCGACATGGAGATGGGCAGGTCGGTTAGGCTATAGTAAAAAAGCGTTTTCTTATTGAGTCGATCCAATCGATTACTCCTCTTCCCGTCATTACACTACTAGAGCCGGGTCACGTTGAACACCGTTGACACGTCGGATATCCGAATCATGCCGGCGCACATGGACCACTACCGCAAACACGGCTACGTGATCGTCGAAAATTTTTTGTCGCCCGAAGAGGTCGACGGTGCCCGGTCAGATATCGACGTTTTAAGGCCCGGCTGGATCGACTTCTGTCTCGATCCCGCCAACGGCAAACCGCACAACTGGGATCAACCGATTCGATCCCGGTTTCCTTTTCCAGGCGAAACCTTAAACGCAATAACCGTGCACCCGGAACTACGGCGCATGGCGGCGGAACTGGCCGAAAACGCCGATCTGTATTGCGAGCAATCCGATATCAGCCTGAAGTGCCAGGGCCACGCGGCGGACATGGACCAGAGCATGCATTGCGACTATCTCAATCACACCCTCGCCTATCCCCCCGATGAATCGGCCTACTGGCAGACCGCCTATCTGGTCTATTTCACCGACGTGACCGAATCCCACGCGCCTACCGCGGTCTGTTCCCGCACGCACTACCCGGAAAAAATTTTGTGGCCGTCGATGTACGCGCGATCCGAACGGCCGGAACTCTACGACAACGAGGTCAAAGTGACCGTTCCAGCAGGTTCGCTGTTCGCCTACAGCATGCGGACGTTTCATCGGGGCACGCCGTTTCTGAAAGACGTTGGCCGGGCGGCGCAGTTCATCACTTATGCGCCCGCTGCCTGGAAGTGGCTCGGAATCGTCGGTTGGGGCTCCAAGGCCATCCGCCCCGACTTCGCCCGCTGGATTGCCTCGGCAAGCCTGGAAGAACGCCAAAGCTTCGGTTTTCCGCCGCCACAACACCCGTACTGGACCGAAGAAACCGTTGCCGGAGTCTCAGCGCGTTACCCGGCTATGGACATGACGCCCTACCTCCCGTCCAATCAACGCATTGATGCAGAGGATCTCGAGTAATGCAGGAAGCCATCGCCAGCCCTGGCACCCGGATGATGTATCTGATCAAACGCCGGCCGGCCAGTTCTCGTGAGGAACTTATCGCGCACTGGTTTGCGAACCACATGCCCGGCGTAATCCATTCGTTGCAGGCTAACGAACCCATTGCCCGGCGCTACGTCGTTACGTTGTTCGATCCAGATCGAGATGGCACTCATTCGTGGGACGGCGTTGCGCAACTGGACTTCGACCAGCCACTGCCCGCACCAGCAACGCCTTACGGTGAAACGCCTACCGACACCTTCCAGGAATACGCC
>JAYGEV010000410.1:0-6038 GCA_046582225.1 Pseudomonadales bacterium | reverse complement strand
GCGGTCGTGCGCGGTCGCCGCTGGTGTAGAATGCGCCCCCTTTATCCTGCCACCGGCAGAGCACGAACGATGACCAGCAGCGATATCAGTAACGACATCGGCACCGAATACGCCAGATGGTTCAGGGATTCAACGCCCTATATCAGCGCGCACCGCAACAAGACCTTTGTAGTGCTGCTGGGTGGCGACGCTTTTTCCCACAGTAACTTCGTCAACATCGTTCACGATCTGGCGCTGCTGCACGTGCTCGGGGCAAAGGTGGTGCTGGTGCACGGCGCGCGCCCGCAGATCGATGCCGCCCTGACCGAAAGCGCTTTCCACAATCACCGGCGCGTGACCGATGCGCAGAGCATGGACACCATCCTGGGAATATACGGTCAGCTGCGCGCGCGCCTGGAGGCCATGTTCTCGACCGGCCTGCCAACAAGCCCCCTGCACAACACCGACATCGCAGTGATCGGCGGCAACTTCATCACCGCGCGCCCGATGGGCGTGGTCGATGGCGTTGATCACCTGTTCACCGGGAAAACCCGAAAGGTTCACACGGTGCGCATACAGGGCGCGCTGAGCGCGGGGGGTCTGGTACTACTCTCGCCGGTTGGCTACTCACCCTCCGGCCAGGCATTTAATCTCGCCGCCGATGAGCTCGCGGCGGATGTTGCGCTGGCACTCAACGCCGACAAACTGGTGGCGTTCGACACCGAAAGCTACGTTCCAGACCGCAACGGCGAACCACAGAATATTCTCAGCCCCAGCAGGCTTGATGAACTGCTCGACAACCCGGCACTCGCCAAGGCGACCCGAAGTCACCTCAGGGCGTTGTTGCGTGCCTGTCGCGGCGGCGTGACACGATGCCACCTCGTGAGTTTTCAGGACGACGGCGCACTGCTTGGCGAACTGTTCACGGCTCAAGGCCGCGGCACCCAGATCAGCAAAGACCTCGCCGATCTGGTACGGCCCGCGCAGCTGGAGGATGTGGCCGGAATCGTGGCGCTCATTCGACCCCTGGAAGAATCTGGCGCACTCGTGCGGCGCTCTCGCGACCGCCTGGAACAGGAGATCGAGCGATTCTTTGTCGCCGAAATCGACGGGATCGTGATCGGCTGCTGCGCGCTGTATCCGTTCGAGCCGCCATACGAAAAAGCGGCTGAACTCGCGTGCGTGGCCGTGCATGCCTCATACCGCAAAATTTTTGCCGACCGCGGCCTGGGCGCGCACCTGCTGCAGGCAGCCGAAGCCACCGCCCGGAACGCGGGACTGGAAAACCTGTTTGTGCTGACCACGCAAACCCAGGACTGGTTTGCCGAGAACGGCTTTGAAGATACCGACATCGACACACTTCCTGCGCCGAAACAGGCGCTGTATAACTACCAACGCAACGCCAGGGTGCTGAGCAAGCGGCTGACCTAGCCAGTTCAACCTCGACGGAAAGACATTCGACGGAAAGAAAATGAGCGACAAACGACCCTACTCATCGATCATCGTGGACGGCCCGCAACAAGCCCCCAGTCGAGCAATGTTGTACCCAGTGGGGTTCAAGCCCGAAGACTTCGCCAAACCGCAGGTCGGCATCGCCTCGACATGGAGCATGGTCACGCCCTGCAACATGCACATCAACGATCTGGCTGACGCCGCCGGCATGGGCGCGGATGAAGCTGGCGGCAAGAGCGTGTTGTTCAACACCATCACAGTATCCGACGGCATCAGCATGGGTACGCCCGGCATGCGCTACTCGCTGGTCTCACGCGAGGTAATCGCAGACTCCATCGAAACCGTCGTTGGCGCTCAAGGCTTCGATGGTTTCGTGGCCATCGGCGGCTGCGACAAGAACATGCCCGCGTGTGCGATGGCCATCGCACGACTGAACCGTCCGAGCGTGTTTGTTTACGGCGGAACGATTCAACCCGGGGCTGAGCGCCGCGATGTGGTGTCGGTTTTTGAGGCGGTGGGTGCACACGCAGCAGGCAACCTTTCGGACATCGAGTTGCAGGAGGTCGAGTCCACGGCAATTCCGGGGCCCGGATCGTGCGGTGGCATGTACACCGCCAACACCATGGCCTCAGCCGTCGAAGCTCTTGGACTGTCGCTGGCAAACAGCTCCGCCCAGGAAGCGATTTCCCAGGCCAAACGTCAGGACAGCTACAACGCAGGTGCCGCGGTTTGCCACCTGATAGACCGCGGCATCAAGCCGAGCGATATCTTATCTCTGGAGGCGTTCGAGAACGCGATCACCGTAGCCATTGCGCTGGAAGGTTCCACCAACGCCGTGTTGCATCTGCTGGCCATTGCGAACGCCGCAGGCGTACCGCTGAAGCTGGACGACTTCACACGTGTCGGTGCGCGGGTTCCGGTGCTCGGCGATATGCGCCCCGCAGGACAATACTCGATGAGCGATCTCATCAAGATTGGCGGTATCGTGCCGATGATGAAAATGTTGCTGGCCGAAGGATTGCTTCACGGCAACTGTCTGACGGTTACCGGCAAAACCGTCGCCGAGAACCTCGCCAGCGTGGAACCGTATCCGGAAGGACAAACGGTCATACGCCCGATGGACGATCCGATCAAAAAGGACTCGCATCTGGTGATTCTGTACGGAAACCTCGCACCCTCCGGAGCGGTGGCAAAGATCACCGGCCACGAGGGGCTGACTTTCACCGGAACCGCAAAATGTTTTCACGGGGAAGAAGCCGCGATGGCCGCGATCCTCGCACGCGAGATTCAAAAAGGTGACGTTGTGGTGGTTCGCTATGAGGGGCCGAAAGGGGGGCCGGGCATGCGCGAAATGCTCTCGCCGACCAGCGCGATCAACGGGCTGGGCCTATCCCAGGACGTTGCACTGATAACCGACGGTCGCTTTTCCGGCGGCTCCCACGGCTTTCTGATCGGCCACATCACCCCCGAAGCGTTCGAAGGTGGGCCCGTGGCGCTGATCGAAGACGGCGACACCATCACCGTGGATGCCGAGAAGCGCGAGATCAATCTCAACATCTCCGCAGAGGAACTCGCTGCGCGCAAAGAACGCTGGGTGAAACCCGAGCCATACGCGACGAAAGGCGCGCTTGCCAAGTACGCCAAGCTCGTGAGTTCGGCCAGCGAAGGCGCGGTGACGGACAATTTCGGCTAGCGCGCCGTGCCGGGCTGGGTGGCATTTGAACCCACCATTTTCAACAAAACCCTCAACGCTTGGTCCACAATCACCCCACGAATACGTCGCAACCAGATATGTTCCGTGAAGTTTCCGCCAGTTGAGTGCGCGCCACGTTAGGATTACGCTGAATTAGATGTGCGAGTTCATATGGTAGCAATCGCCGACAAGCCCCCAACCATTGAGAATCAGGACCGGCGAGGTGACGATACCAAATTCGAATATGGGGGTTATTGTGGAAAACCTACGTCCATTTAGTAGTTAGGCGGCGTTCCTAGATTTTCCAAGCGTCCTGCCGATTTCCTTTCTCGTTGCTCCCAGTGCACGCATTCCCTTCAGCAACAAATCTACACTCACTGAAGGATTGCCGGCTTCCATCTTGGCTACACGCGATTGACTAGATCCAAGTAGCTTTGCCAATTGCACCTGACTGACTTTTTCAAACCAGATGATCCGGTCACGCTGACGAATCAGCCCGGAACGACGAATCGTTCCCTCTTAGAACATCCAAGTGTCCGTGTCCGTGTTCCTTTCCTCTACTCCGTCCACCTCAGCCGTGTACTCGAGAATCAGACAGTTTTCGCCGATGAACACCGTTCCAGTACTTTTTTGACCTCGGATGGCCGAGCAGTCGCCTGCCCATGCTAACGATTCGGTGGTTTGAACCTCACCGTCGCCATATCGGAATGAAAGTTGGTTCCCATCGAACTCAATACCCACTGAGCCGTCGAGCGTTCCGCTCTTGCCGTGCGTGTCCCACCAGGTTCCAGCCTCTGTATATTCGCCGTCGATCTCTCGAAGCACCAATATCCTTCTCCGCGGCGTTGGCGACACAACCATGGTCTCACAGGCATTGAGGACTTGAACCAGTTGTTGGCGCATACGCAGCCCGGTGCCAATATGCGGGTCAAAATCTATGCTTAGGCAGCAGTATGAAAAAGGTCCTGAACTTCGCGCTCGTTCTCAATTTCCTGACGGACGGTCCGGTTGGTGTGTTCCTGGTATTTTCACCCGAGTCGTTCCTTCCCGCCGGACAGGTTGAAGGGCTGTTGTGGGTGCGCAACTACGGAGTCGCAGCAATAACCGTGGCGAGCGTCCCGTTATGGTTCTGGCCACATAGAGACGACTACAAGGTCGTGGGGCTCGCGATCGGTTTGTTGATGGCCTTCCACAGTGCCCTGACAATCGCTCTCCTCACCGCCGGCGATCAAATGTTCGGCTCGGTCCTGCATTTTATATTGGCAACGCTTTTCATCGTGCTATTTTCGCTGCGGGCGAAGTGGTGCGTGCCGCAACCGGCCGATGGCCCGGCGGAAACTTAATGTCGGTAAAGATCGTACGGCTTGGCAGCCCGAAGACGGCCAACGAAGGGCTACGAATAGGCACGGTGCGACGCCCACCGCGCGGCGTTCGAAAGGACGAATACGCAGCGAAAAACATCTATGACGTGTGGTTTCCGAACCTGTCTCCCAGCGAGGGGCTATTGAAGGAAGCATTTCCGGTAACAGATTCCAGATCGTGGCGGTCCTTCAACCGCAGGTTTCTGACGGAAATGAAAAAGCCAGAGGCAATGAAAGACCTGGACCTGCTGGCAGCGCTGTCGCATCAGACAAACTTTTCCGTCGGGTGCTATTGCGAAGACGAGTCACGCTGTCACAGATCGATACTGAGAGAGCTTCTCGAAACCAGAGGAGCACAGATTGGGTGAGCACGCCCAACACCACCTGACGAGAAACTGTCCATGCCCAAACTCGATCACATCATTCTGAAAGTAAACGACCTGGATGCCAGCGTTGAGTTCTATACCCAGATCATGGGTTTCTCCAACGAAGGAACCCAGGTCCCGCTTATCGTTGTGCGGGTGGCAGATGATTTCTAGATACAGCTCGCTCCCTGGGGTACCCCGGGTTTCGAGCACTACGCGTTTGCTGTGTCGAAAGACGAATTCGAAAAGATATTCCAGCGGATCAAGACGGCCGAGATCGAATACGGCGCAACATTTGATTCCGTGGGCAGCAACACCGACCTGGCGTGGTATCGGGCGCGAGAGGCGACGCGCCAACGTTGTATTTGAACGATCCTAACCGGCACCTGATCGAGATTCGGGCCTATGAATCAGAGTGACCGCCGTTCGTGAAATCCCCATCGATGCCCTTCACAGTCCAGGACTTCATATCGACGATCCCCCCCCAGGGCGCGTCGTTTATCTCGAGAACAATTCGCGCGCCCTAGTCGATCGCTCTGCGATAGTGCGCGTCGACCTCGTCCACGTAGACCACGAGCATCTGCGAACATCCGCCCAACTGTTGAGGGCTGGCCAACCCGTGGTTTCCTGAAATTCCAATCATGATTCGGCTGTCTAACACCGACAGTTCGGTAAGCACGACGTTGCTGTGCTCGTCCAGATAGCGGTCCCGCTCATCCTCCTCAAAACCGAATACCCGGCACAGGAATTCGGCCGCGGCCGCGACATTATCGTATGTCGGCCTGGCCAGGATTCTGGGTGTGCCCGGCGGGGGGTTCTGTGGCAAGCCCTTGCTCCACTATCTTATCCAGCTGATTGTGTGCCAATCCGGCAGTGAGCTGCAAATATGGACGAAGCCCTGATTGACGGAGTAAGTGCGATCCTGCTCATAAGCCCGGACGCCAGGGCGCTGGCGAACTTCTATTCTGAGGTTCTTGGCGTTCCGCTGCGGGATGAAGAGCACGAAGGGGTACCGCTGCACTTTGCCTGCGAACTCGGCACCGTGCATTTCGCGATACACCCAGCCGATGACTGGCCGGGGACGCAGGTTGCCGAACCGCGAAGCCCGGTGATCGCGTTGTCTACCAAAAATGCAGCTCAGGTAGCAGAGCGGTTACAGCAATCTGGAATTACACCAAACGGACCTTT
>JAYGEV010000409.1:0-4406 GCA_046582225.1 Pseudomonadales bacterium | reverse complement strand
GCCTCGCAGATCATTCCGACGTTCGCGCGCAAGAAGCTGTTCGGCTATCACTCGATGGTATATGCGACGGCCGCGATCGCGCTGTTGTCGTTTGTGGTCTGGGGGCATCACATGTTTGCCACGGGCATGCCGCTGGCGACCGAGTTGTTTTTCATGTACGCGACGATGTTGATTGCGGTCCCCACCGGGGTGAAGGTGTTCAACTGGGTGGCAACCATGTGGCGCGGTTCCATGACGTTTGAAACACCGATGTTGTTCGCCATCGGCTTCGTCATCCTGTTCACCATCGGCGGGTTCTCTGGGCTCATGCTGGCACTGGTGCCGGCCGATTTTCAATACCACGACACGATGTTCGTGGTGGCGCACTTCCACTATGTTCTATATCCGGGCGCGATCTTCGGCACCATGGCGGCGGTCTATTACTGGCTGCCTAAATGGACCGGCAACATGTACGACGAACGCCTTGGCAAGCTGCACTTCTGGGGCGCCGTCATCGCGGTCAACCTGACATTTTTCCCGATGCATTTTACCGGCCTGGCCGGCATGCCCCGGCGGATTGTGGATTACTCGCTGCAGTTTGCCGATTTCAACATGTTGTCCAGCTTTGGCGCGGGACTCCTGGGCCTGACTCAAGTGTTGTTCCTCTATATCGTAATCAAGACCATCCGCGGCGGTCCCAAGGCAAGCGCCGAAGTCTGGGAGGGTGCCGACGGTCTGGAGTGGACCGTTCCATCGCCAGCGCCGCTCCATACTTTCGAGACGCCGCCGCCGTTCCCACCAGTCATGCAAGGCGGCGCCAAAGCCGCTGCGCCTGCGGGCGAGGAGTAGGAAGGGTTGTTCATGACCGAGCTCCGCAACAACCAGCGCAAACAAGTAATTGGGCTTATAACGCTGGCTGGTTGCATGCTGGGATTTGCGTACGCCCTGGTCCCGCTTTACGAGGTATTCTGCGAAGTGACTGGTCTGAACGGCAAGACCTCCGGGGCCGCAGCTGACGTTGCGGAGGTATCGCAGATCCGCGTGGCCGACTCCGACCGCGAAGTGACGATCCAGTTTTTGGCCCACGTCGGCAATGGCATGCCGTGGGAGTTTCGCCCGACGGAGCATCAACTGCGGGTTCGACTGGGAGAAATCAACACCACCAACTATTACGCCCGTAACCGCGCTGCTCAGGCGGTGACCGGACAGGCCGTTCCCAGCGTTACTCCGGGAAACGGCGCCAGGTATCTGCACAAAGTCGAGTGCTTTTGTTTTCGTCAACAGCGACTGGCGGGTGGCGAAGCACAACAAATGCCTTTGAAGTTTTACATCGGGACCGATCTGCCCGAGGAGATCCATACGCTAAGTCTGTCGTACACGTTGTTTAAGGTTCCGGAACGGGTTTCCGAAACGGCGGCTGCGGTTCGAGGAGCGGTCTCAGGCGCCACACTTGCGAGTATTCATCAATGAGTGAAGCACCCCGATATTACGTCCCCCACTCGAGTCCGTGGCCCATCATCGGCTCGGTTGCTCTGTTCGTGACCGCATTCGGCGCGGTGAATTTCATCCACCAGACTTCGGGAAAGGTTGGAGCCGATGGCGATTCGGGAGAACTGATCTTCTACGTTGGGTTGGGTTTGATCGCGTTTATGTTCTTCGGCTGGTTTGGGACGGTCATCAGGGAATCGGTCAGAGGCATGTCCAGCAGCTTGCTGGACCGTTCATATCGCATGAGCATGGCGTGGTTCATCCTCTCCGAAGTGATGTTCTTCGCCGCTTTCTTTGGCGCGCTGTTTTACGCGCGATTGATTTCCGTGCCGTGGCTGGCTGGAGCAAGCAACAATCTCGAAACACATTTGCTGTTGTGGCCGGATTTTGCGGAAACCTGGCCACTGTTCATGACTCCCGGCGGCAATTCAACCGTGGCGATGGAGGCATGGGGTCTGCCCTTTATCAACACCGTGATTCTCGTCACGAGCAGCGTGACCGTGACGTTTGCTCACTGGGCTTTAAAAAAAGACCAGAGAATACTGTTAGGCGTGTGGCTGGCGATTACGGTGGCGCTCGGTGCGACCTTCCTTTCTCTGCAGGTCGTCGAATACGTGCATGCATACACGGAATTGGGTTTGAACCTTGGGGCGGGAATATACGGCTCGACCTTCTTCATGCTCACGGGGTTTCACGGTGCGCATGTGACGATGGGAACCATCATGCTGACCGTGATGCTATTTCGTTGTATGACCGGCCACTTTACCCCGGAAAACCATTTCGCTTTTGAAGCAACGAGTTGGTACTGGCACTTTGTGGATGTGATCTGGTTGTTTTTGTTTACGTTTGTGTACTGGTTTTAGAGGTATCGACTTGTGAATCCGATCGCCAGCAGAATGAGCAACGCGATGGCCAACGCTACTCGGATGCCTAGTGAAACAACCATGCGATCGGTTTTGCCGCGGTCGCGCACGAGGTAGTACAGGCCGCTACCGAGACTGACCAGAATGCCAAGCATTACCACGATAATGAGGAAATCGAACATATAGGTCCGGCGCAGGACGGTCTCGAAGAACTAAGAGCAACACAATGATGTCAAGAACCGCCGAAATCAAATTGACCGTCGATCTGGACGGTGACGACATACCGACGCGCATCGAATGGCGCGCCACAGAAGGGCAGGAAGACGGCCCGGCTTTGTGTCAGTCGATGATGCTTTCGTTGTGGGACAGCGAGAAAAAGACTACGGCCGCGATCGATTTATGGACCAAAGACACCACTGTCGAAGACATGAACCTCTATTTCTTCCAGGTGATTCACAAGATGGCCGACACCTACTTGCGCGCGACAAAGAATGCCGATATGGCCAACACGATTCGCGAGTTCGGAGACGGATTCGGTGAAACCCTGGGGCTGACAGGGCGGAGTACGACGTAGATGAATGTTTCCATTGTTCCGGCGTTAAAAGTACTCCAGCCGGCGGCGGTGCTCGGCGCAACTCTGTTCATTGGCCTGGTGGTTGGCTACTGGGTGAACGTGGCCCTGGTGCCAGGTACCAGCCCGGAACAGCCCATTGACTTCAGCCATAAGGTCCACGCCGGGGACAACGACATTCCCTGCATGTATTGCCACACGCAGGCGCGTCGTTCCATATCCGCCGGCGTGCCCAGCGTTTCGAAGTGCGTGGGATGTCATACCGAGGTCGCCACCGATAGTCCTCAAATCCGCAAACTGATGGATTACTGGAACAACAAAGAACCCATCCCGTGGATCAAGGTTCATGATCTACCGGATTTCGTTCACTTCACGCACAAACGCCACATTGCCGCCGGAATTGAATGCCAGACCTGCCACGGGCCGGTCGAGACGATGGACAGAATTCATGTGACCAGCAGAGCGATAGATGGTTCGGTTGCGCTGGATACGCCTTGGGAAATGGGCTCGTGCCTGAACTGCCACAAGCAACACGAGGTAGAGAATGGGACGGACTGCTGGACCTGTCATAAGTAGAAGAAGGGACCCATGCCAAACATAGAACGCAGAGATTTTCTAAAGCTGGTCGGCGCCGGGAGCGTCGGTGTTGGCGCGGGATTCATGCTCAGAGAATCGATCAAGCACCCTCAGGAGTATCTGATCCCTCATGTGCTCGCGCCCGAGGACTTCAGCACTGGAATCGCAACCTGGTACAACTCAGTGTGTTCGATGTGCGCAGCTGGCTGCGGAATTTCGGTTCGTACCCGGGAGGGGCGTGCCAAGAAGATTGAGGGCAACCCTCTTCACCCGGTCAGCCAGGGCGCACTCTGCTCGCTGGGACAGACGGGGTTGCAGGTGCTGTACAACCCCGACCGGCTGACCGGCCCGCTGCTGCAAACCGGCAAGCGCGGTTCCAGCTCGTTCATGCCCATTTCCTGGGAAGAGGGGCTGGGTAAGGTCGCGGGTCGGATGGACCTGTTGAAGGCTGCCCGACGAGGTGACCGCATCTCACTGCTCAGTCAGGGGGTCGGCGGCCATCTTGCGCAGTTATTTGAGCTACTGATGCAAGAACTGGGGTCGGAACGGCTCCTGCATTACGATTTTGACCATCCGCATACGCTGTACGCAGCCAATCGAAGTTTCTTCGGCGAGGAGCGCCTGCCTTACTACGATTTGAAAAACACCCGCTATCTGTTGTCTTTCGGTGCCGATTATCTCGGAAATTGGATTTCCCCCGTGCATCACAGCCTTGGTTTTGGGCACAGCCGCCAGGGCCGCGCCGATGTGCGCGGACGGTTTGTGCAGATCGAGCCCAGAATGTCGATTTCGGGAGCCGCCGCTGATGAGTGGATTGCCGCCATACCGGGGACCGAGGGCATCCTGGCCCTGGCCATGGCGCACAGGATCGTATCCTCGGGCCACTATGAAGGAGCTGACCGCGATGAGTGGGGTGCTGCGCTGCAAGG
>JAYGEV010000320.1:0-6064 GCA_046582225.1 Pseudomonadales bacterium | reverse complement strand
CCACGCCTACATGGTTTCCCAATCCTTCGATTGCTCAAAGGCATGCGCAGCTCGGTAAATGCTGAGCTCGTCAAAGTGCCTGGCGGTCAACATCAAACCCACGGGCAGGCCGTCACGCAGGCCGCAGGGGATGCTCATCGAAGGATGGTGGGTGATGTCGGCGGCGACGGTATTGCCGAACATCTCCATCGCTCGATCAACTTTTTCGACCCGGCTCGCATCAGGGCCCGGTAGCGGGGTCGCCTTGATCGGCAACGTCGGCGCCAGCACGAGGTCGAATTCATCTAAGACCGCATCATAGGCCGCGCGCACCCGGCGACTGACATTCACAGCCTTGCCGTAATGGCGCATGCCTTCGCGCTCCGTAACATAGGTGCCCATCAGAGCCCACAACTTGCCATTGTCGGAGAATTCGTTGATGCGCTCACGCCAGCCGCGCTGATATTTCATCAGACTGGTGACATACAGATCGTTTCGGCCCCCACCAAAGCCGTCACCCAGCAGCATGGTCTGGACGATTCCATGGTTGAGAATCGGCATCGCGATGGCCTGGGCGTCCAGGTGCATGGGGATCGAAACCTCTTCGATCGTTGCCCCCAGAGACTCAAAATGCGCGGCCGCTGCACGCACACAGTCGTCGACATCGGCTTCGGAATTGGGGTGCCCGAAGCCCTCCTTCAGCACTCCGATCTTCATGCCCTTCACATCATTGCCCCAGGCCTCGGCATAGGCGTGGGTTTCGATGTTCCGCTGGCGTGGATCGTAGTCGTCCTGGCCCGCGATGGCTTCGAGGAGCGTCGCATTGTCGATGACATTCGCGGTCATTGGGCCGATGTGATCCACAAAGACCTCGAGCGGCATGACGCCGGTATAGGGGACCAGGCCATGGGTGGGCTTCATGCCATAGATGCCGCAGAACGAAGCCGGAATGCGGATCGAGCCACCCTGATCGCCACCGATCGCCATGTCCACCGCACCGGAGCCAACAAGAGCGGCGCTGCCCGAGGATGAACCCCCCGCCGAGTAGCCACGCTTGTGCGGGTTATGCACGGGGCCGGTCGAGTTGGTGTGGCTGCCGCCCGACAGGCAGAAGAACTCGCAATGCGCCTTGCCCGCGATCTCGCCGCCTGCGTCGAGAATACGTTCAGCCACGGTCGCATCGATCTCAGGCACGTAGCCTTCGAGCGTCGCCGAACCGCACATCATCGGAACATCCGCGAGCATGATGTTGTCTTTGAGCGCGACGGTTTTGCCTTCGAGCTTACCGCCCGAAGCGCCTTTGATGCTGGTGCGGTAGTACCAGGCGTTCAGCGGATTATCTTCGGGAGCCGGACGCGTGGCCGGCTCGCGCGGATACTTCACCGGCGGCAACTCGTCGGGCATCGCATCGACCTGATTGAGGGCGGCGATCGACGCCCCCATCAGACCGCGAAAAGCTTCGACGTCCTGGTCGCTGAGATCGAGGTTCAGCCCGTCGGCGACCGCTCTCAGTTCTTCCGGGGTAGGCGTTTCAATCGGCATGGGAGCGGGTGTCTCACAGAATCATTCAGTCGGGTACTGTACTCCGACCCCAACTTTCGTTCATGCCAGATGGCAAGGACCTGGCGCCTGAAGCCCAACCATCTAATCCTCAAACCCAACAAACACCACAGCCTCTTCCACCGACTTGCGTTGAGACACAACCGCATTTGCCGGGAACGTTTCATCGGGATAACCCATCGCAATACAGATCATGATGACCTGATCGTCCGGAATTTCTGCGTGCTCACGAACGACCGGAGATTGCATAATGCCCTGGCTGTTTATGACGCACCCCAGGCCTCGGGACCAGGCCGCATTAACGAGCGCATTGGCGACCGCGCCGCAATCAAACGGCGCAATGTCTCCCCCATGAATAGATCGGTCATAGGTCACGACCACCGACACTGGCGCATCAAATTGACGAAAACCCCTCAGCACCCAGTCTGTGCGACTCGGTTTGTCATCCCATGCAATGCCCATCGCCTCAAACAGCTGGACCGCGATTTCTTTCTGGCGCTCTCGATGCACGCCCTTATAAGCGCCGTGGCCACGAAACTCTCGTGAATCTGGCACGCCCGCAAGGTTGCGTTCGGTATTTCCCTGGCGTATTCGGTCCAGGGATTCACCGGTAACCACAAAGAAATTCCACGGTTGCGTGTTCAAAGAAGACGGCGCGCGCATGGCCATCTCGAGCACTTCTTTGATCAGTTTCCTGGGCACGGGATCGGGTTTATAACCGCGCGCACTTCGACGCCCCAAAACAACCTCATCGAACTGCACCAGGAACTCTCCTTCGTCGCTAAATCAAATTGCCAGAACTCTAACATGCCGACCTGGCAACCACGCCACGCTGAACCAGTTCCTCGCGATCGGATAGGAGCTTCACACATTCGGCTCATCTACAATAAGCCATCCGAAATTTGAGTGATTCGCTATGAAAAGGGCCGCCATTGTCATCCTGATCGGGGCGACGGTTTTCTTCGCGACGTTCAGCTGAGCCAGGTGGTACATCAATCAGGCTTCGACATCGATCTTGTATAGCGCGGCTGCGTTGTCCCGCAGAATCTTTCTCTGCACGGTGGAATCGAGGTCGGCAATGGCGGTTCTTACCCGGTTGGTACTGTCGGGATACAGGCAGGTCGGATGGGGGAAATCAGTCTCGAACATCACTCGATCTTCACCCAGCTGTTCAATGGCCGGCCCGAGCATCCTGGATTCAAACCAGAAACACCCGTAGAACTGCCGCTTGAAATATTCCGAGGGTTTCAGGGACAGGTGTTTCAGGTGCTCGGGCGCCGTTTCGCCGAACTGATAGTCCAGCGCTTCGAGCAGGAACGGAATCCAACCGATACCGCTTTCCACAGACACGAAATTAAGGTTCGGGTACCGTTCCGGAACATCGCTGACTAGAAGGTTCACCATCCATCGGAGTTGACCCAGGAAGATGGCGGCACCGCCCAGAGAGAGTTTCACGTCCCCAGGCCAGGTGTCGTAGGGTACCGAGCCAGACCAGTCGATATCCCCTTCCGAGGCGCCGATGTGAAAGTTGATCGGCATATTCAGCGCTTCGCAAACCTCCCAGAAAGGTCGCCACTCCGGTTGCGCAAAGTTTGGCATTCCGGAGTCGTGCGGGTTGGAGCACATGACGATTCCTCGTGCACCCGAATTGCAGGCCCGCTCCACTTCGGCAACGCAGGCCTCGATGTCCCACCACGGGACCAGGGCCATGGGCAGGATGCGATCGCCTGAACGGGCCTGGAGATCGTTCATCCATTCGTTGTATATCCGCACGCAGGCGATACGCAGGTCCAGATCTTTGATGCGTAGAAAATTCTGATTTCCGAACCCGCCGACATTCGGGTAGACGATGCCATGGCTAATGCCGAAGGAATCCATGATTTCGAGCCGGGCTTCGCAGTCGTAAGATGCGGCGTGCACTTTGTCGATGTCGGCCCGCAGAAAGCGCAACCCGAGCATCTTTTCACCATTGAGATCGATGGCCGATACAGCCGAGTCGCCGGCAAGGGGAATGTCGCCGTTGACCACCCAGCGGCGGCGGCCGTTGTGCTCCTTTATCTGCGGCACCAGATCGCGATACTTAGCGGGCGCCAGACTCGTCCACAAATCGTGAGGCTCACTCCAGTGCGTATCACTGTCGATAATTTCGATATCCGGCGAGATCTGGTCGAGAGCATTCATAGCGGCCGTCCTGCTGATGGGCTTGGCCCCACGGCGCAATGGCCCCAAAGCAGCCGCAGGTTTGTTGCGATCAACGTATACAAGATCGAGTGGTTAGTCCAATTCGAGCTCCCTGGGACAACTCGGAGGCGTTATTTTGTGAAATCCGCCAGCGAACCCAGGAAATCGTCGATCTTCGACAGGTCGTCCATCGATTCGACAAAGCGCGGTTCAGTGCCGAGCGGGTAGCGAGGATAGTCGGAGACCATCAACTGCAATGCATCGCAGGTTTCCTGCTCGATCACGAGAGAAACGAACGCGAGGCTGGTCCTGGCCTCGTCGAAACGCGCCTGGTCCACATGCTCAACCAGTTCATCCAGGGTGGCGTCCACTTCGGAGAGTATCCACCGTCGATCGAACAGCCTGGTCGTGATCTCGGTCGAGCGAAGCGTTGAAACCAGTTGCAGGGTGACGTGTTTCGGGATCTGCAGCAGGATCTGCCAGCCGATGCGGAACAATCGCACGAGGCCATCGCGAACCGCTTCTTCCTCCGCGACGTCGTCACTTAGATACGACATGCCGATGTTGCAGGTGGCCAACGCGGCGTGAGCGGCCTCGACCTCGTCGAAGCGCTTGCCATCCAGCATCGTACCGGCAATCAGCACATTGGACAGATAGACCAGCTCGCTCAACCGCTCGGAAAAAAGTTTGCCGTCGACATGCTGCAGACCGTCCCGAACAGATTTAACCGGTAGCACTTCTTCGGTTGCAGAGGTCGTGAGCAGCAGCGCCGATGGTTCATTTACAACGATTTCAGCTTCAATCAGCAGCTCTTCCAGTTCTTTGTGCTTCTCGGCGTCGGGCTTGCGCGGCGGTGAGTCGCTCTCCTCCTCATCGGCTTCGCGGGAATCATCCGCAGGTTCTTCTCCCGAAAATGCACCCAGTTGAGAAAAGTACCGGTTGCTGACGGGATCGTGGTTCCCACCGAAAACCAGGCTGGCCAGACTCGTGTGTCTCGTGAGTTCCAGAAACGCCGTCGCGCTCTCGGGAGTAACGTAACCCGCGCTTTCTTTTGAATCGCGTCGATCTCCGGATATGTCGTGCATCAGGTTGGATGCGTCACCACGACACATCCGGTAGAACACGTGGTCCAGAAACGCTGGATGCTCTGCATGCAACGCGGTGATCGCGGCGCACGTCACGTCCCATTCTTCGTCGTGGAGATCTGTGGGGAAGTGATATCACGGTCACCACCTCGCGCGGCTACAGCGACAGCCTCGCAATCGCCGAATACGCCATCGCCAGCATCCTGCACTTCGCCAAAGGTTTCGATCAAGCCTACGTAGATGCCGGGCAGCGCGAATTCGACCCACGTTCCTACCGGGCCTCGGGAATCCAGGGCAAGCTAGCGTGCGTGGTCGGCGCCGGCGGAATCGGACGGGAAATCGGTCGTATGTGTTCGGCCCTTGGTATGAAGGTGGTGGGTACCCGCAGCCGTACCCCTGAGCCCGGCAGCCACGAATCTGGTATCCGCCCCGCTGTTCGCGGCGCTCAAGCCCGGCGCGGTGCTGGTCAACGTCGCCCGTGGCGAGATCGTCAACGAAACCGATCTGCTGGCCGCACTGGAGAGCGGGCATCTTCGTGGTGCTGCGCTGGACGTTTATCAGGGTGAGTTTGAAGAGCCCCACCGCAACTCCTGTGGTCCCACCCTCGAGTGTTATTGACCCCGCACACCTCCGCGATGCCCGACCGACCCGCGCGCCGAAACATCGAGATTTTCCTGTCCAATCTGCAGCGCTACCTGGACGGCCAGCCGCTGGAAAACGTCATCGACTGGGAGCGCGGCTACTAACCGCATTTCTCAACAATTCGCTAGTCGAAGTTGTTCTTCCTGCCTTCACGGACGTAGGCAATCACATCGCTGATGTGCCGCTGACCGTGGTGGCTCCGTTTTGCCGCGACCTGGGAAAACATCTGCATGGCCAGACCACCGTCGAAATCGTCTGTCATTCGACGCTTCCAGGGACGTCGGATGACCTGAGTGGTCATGCGCCGCGTTGTACGCGGTTGCGTCATGATCTGGTCGGCAAGTTCGTATGCACGATCAATGAGTTTGTCGCGCGGCACGACCTCGTTGACCATGCCGAGCTCCAGCGCTTTTTGTGCATCGATCGCTTCGCCGGTCAACAACGCGTACGCCGCGCGCTTAGTGCCCAGCAGTTCCTGAAAGCACACGTTGATACCATCGCCAGGCACGGACCCGATGTCGTAATGCAGATCGAAAATAATGGCATCTTCACTGCAGATGGTCAGGTCGCACATCAGGCACAACTCGGTATGAAATCCGGGGCCATTGAGCGCGCCG
>JAYGEV010000318.1:0-2374 GCA_046582225.1 Pseudomonadales bacterium | reverse complement strand
AAGGTCGCCGTTGCGAGGAACTGCTTAACCTCGTAATACCCGTACGACATCTGGTCCTGCCAGTACGTGATGATCTCAATTTCGGTGTTGGCGTACTGCATCAGTTCGGTGCAAACCTGGCACACGGATCTTTCGATGGCCTCAGGAAGGGGCTCCAAAGTGCTCCAGGGTACGTCGGTGGCCGGGATCCAGCGGCGCTGGATGCCCTCCTCGTAGAGGTCGGCGGCACAATCGGCCCACATCTGGTGTTTAGCACGCAGGTTGTACGGCAACGGCGGTATTCCGGCCCGTGGCAGGGCGCCTCGCGGACGCCGCGTCTGGTCGTCCCAGAATTCCGGTACCTCGCCGTAGATCCCGACGTTCAGGGCACTCAGCCGCAGGCCGTGCTCATCGGGTTTTACCCGCACGCCCCACTGATTGGAGAGCCCCATCCATTCGTAGGAAGGTTCCGGTACCCCTTGAGTCGCTTCATCGGCATCGGCCACATCAGCACCGGCAATCGCCGCAGGCACAGCCGCCCCGTCTGAATCTTTATCAGCCATGGTCCTTCCTTGATCGAGTGACGCGGCTAGTGCGCTGCCGCGAGCTGTTCGGGAACGCTGGAGCGTCCGTTTTCAAAACGATCGCCAAACCCCGTCGACTTGACGCGCTGCATGTACTCCTTGAGCTGTCGACGGCGAATCACCAGAAGTTTCCTGTGCCCCTCGTCGTAACCCTGTTTGCCGCCACCCAGAAGAATGGCCAGCGCTTCGCTCGTTTCTGCCTGCGTACCGGCCGGATTTTGCTGACCCGCCATGATCTGAGCCTCGGCCTCGTCCAGGTAGCAGTGAATCTCCTCGCGGCGTTCCGGCCAGGCGGCACTCAGGTAACGCAGGTGCATCACCCCAAAAGCCACGTGCCGAGCCTCATCCTGAGCACACAGCCGATACATGCGCTTTTCGGCCTCGTTCTGGCCAAACAGCTCGCCCATTCGAAACATCGTGAGCACAGCACCCTCACCAGAAATGTGCAGTCGGGTCGACATCTCGGTGAAATCACGGGCAAGGTCAATGCTGCCGACGAATCCGGAGGTGGCGCCGGACATGCGCATCAGACCCCCGCCGTTCACCAGTGCCCGCTTACGGAACACGTCCATGTGGCGGGCCTCATCCATGATCTGCACTAACAGAACCTGGCGTGGCTCCAGGAAATCCGGGGTGGTTTGGGCGATCCAGCGCGCGGGCACATCACCGGCTACAAACTCGACCTCGTTGAAGAAGGTGCACAGCAGGCACTCGGCCTCTTCAACATCATCAGGAAGCGGCTTCACCGTTTCCCACGGGATGTCGGTCGCCGAACTCCACTGACGCTGAAGGGCTTCCTCATACAGGAAGGTGGCGTTGTCGAGCCAGATTTCGGCGAGGCCCCGCACGCCGTACCCACCGACTCGATAAGCATCCTCACGCACGCCCGCGCCGCGTGGGCGCCCGGTCATGTTGTCGCTGACTTCCGGCAATTCACCGTAGCTGCCCACTCTGATCTCTTCCAGAGTCAGGCCACGTTTGCCCGGCTTGGCCTGTATTCCCCACTCTCCCATCTGATCCATCCAGCTTGTGTCGAGTTCGTATTCCTGCTGGATGACTGGTGCTTCGCTCATATCTCCCCGCCTCGCGCGCATATATAACCCCCCATATAACACTGACCGCGCTGGAAATGAATAAGCTTATCAATACATTTCCAACTCGATGCGCGCGCATCCCTGGTTGGCCTGCATATTGACCGCATCTGCGGCTCAATCGGCTGGTCGGCGCAATGGTCATGCTGTCGAATCCGGACGGCACACGCGGTCCAATATCCGTCAATATTCCTGTTGGTCATTATGCTCACAAGATCGCCTTGCGGCGCAACATTGCCAATGGTGAAATGGACGCGTCGTTCGAATTTGAGGACACCGGCGAGCGACAAAGGGACGAATATGGAAAAGCAAGCAGTCCGCAAAAGCCGGCGATCGTCGGCGTTGTCGAAGCCGAAACGACGCAGCGTAGACCAACTCATGTCCCAGCTGGATTCGCTGCTGCGCTACGAGGAACTCAGCCTGGACCAGCAACATCAGCTGCTGACCGTGAAGCGCTATCTCAACTACAAGCCCGACGCCAGCACCAACGAAGGTCAGGCGGCCCTTGCCTGCGCCCACATTGTCATCGACCACGCACAGCTATCGGTCTATCAGCGTCGATATGGACTCACGCCAGACTGATCCGCCAGCGCGGCTACTCTACATTCGCTCCAGAATCGTCGCCGTTCCCATCCCACCGCCGGTGCACATCGCAATCAGCGCGGTTTCTTTGTCTTCGCGCTCGAGTTGATCGACCGCGGTACCAATGAGCATGCCACC
>JAYGEV010000293.1:0-2812 GCA_046582225.1 Pseudomonadales bacterium | reverse complement strand
AGAACTGTGGTTGGGGCTGGCCTGCATGGCTTGCCTGTTGCTGGGTGCGGCGCTGTGCGTGCCAATGGTGATCCGAGTACTGCTGGGCTTGATTTGGCGTCGGGTGCCTCCATCATGGCCGCGCACCCGTTGGTTGCTGGTAGACACGCGCTGGCTGCTAGGGCCTGCCTCGATAGCATTAATGGCGATGACGCTGGCGCTGGTCGCCAACAGCGGCCTCAACACTATGATCTCCAGTTTCCGCGACGCCACCGACAAATGGCTCGGTCAGCGCCTCGTCGCACAACTTTACCTCAGCGGCACGAACACGCGCGAACTCGAAGATTGGATTGGACGTCATGCCCCAGGGGTGCGCATAGCACAACGCTATGAGACCGAATTGGAGCGATCGACACCGGCGGGGCGGAAAGTTAGGGTGGAGGTGATCAGTCTGCCATCGACCGCTCCGTTCGTGGACAGCGTTGGCCTCGTCGACGCTTTGCCGGAGGCAATGAACCTTTTCCTGGGCGGCGAGGGACTGTTCATCAGCGAACGCAACGCGCGCCTCGACGGCTGGCGGCTCGGCGATCGTGTGAATGCTTGCGAGGGGATCGACGGTGTGCCGGTTGTGGTGCCAGTGATCGGCGTTTACCGGGACTACGGTAATCCGCACTCGCAATGGATGATGAGCGAGCCCCGCTTCCGCAGGTGCTGGCCGGAGGTGCAGCCCTCGGGCATGGCGCTGTACGGGCCCGGCAACCTGGACTGGACGGGCATCGAATTGCGCCTCGTCCGTGATCTCGGTCTCAATGACCGGCGGCTGATCGACCAGCACGAACTCAAGGACATTGCCATGTCCGTGTTCGACCGCACCTTCACGGTTACCCATGCGCTCAACACGCTGACCCTGCTGGTTGCTGGTATCGGCATCTTCTGCGCCGTGAGCGCCATTCACCATCACCGCCTGCACCAGCAGGCTCTGCTGGCCAGCCTTGGAATCTCGCGGCGTGAACGGGCGATGATGCAGCTCGCGCAATGGGGTTTGCTCGGGCTGCTGTGCCTGCTCGTGGTGTGGCCGTTCGGTACCGCGCTGGCCTGGGTGCTCGCGCAGATCGTGACGCCGGTAGCATTCGGCTGGAGCTTCTCGCTGCAGCCCAACTGGACCCATTACCCGACCCTTGTGCTGATGACATTTGGCTGCTTGTTGCTGGCCGTGGTGTTGCCGGGAATCCGATTGCTGCGTACCTCACCGGCGCTGATGCTACGCGAGGAGGTCACATGAAGTGTTCCGGCTTACTGCTGTTGGTTGCCCTCGCCACCGCGTTGGTCGGCTGTGACACCATAGACCGGGATACATCGCGAGATAGTTACATCGACCTGCTGACACAACCGGCCGAGGGTTTCCAGCAGGCCAGTCCCGGAAATCGGATCACCTTTCCCCGCGACCACGGCAGCCATCCCGGTTACAGCATTGAATGGTGGTACCTGACCGCCAACCTGTTCGACGACGCGGGCCGCGCTTATGGAGCGCAATGGACCCTTTTCCGGCTGGCTATGCCGAGACCGACCGATCTACCCGACCCGCTCGCCGATGCCGGTAACCCATGGCAGAGCAGCCAGTTATTCATGGCGCACATGGCTGTGACTTGGCCCGAGGGGCACGCCGGGTTCCAGCGCTACGCCCGCGGCGGCGACCACGGCGGGCTCGTGCAGGCTGGTGTCATCACCCAACCCTTTACGGCGCGGCTGGATGACTGGACGATGAAAAGCACGGGCGACGACTGGTTACCGCTTCAGGTTCAGGCACGGCAGGACGATATGGCGTTGCACCTGTTGCTCACCAGTGACCAGTCGGTGGTTCTGCAGGGGCAGAACGGTTTCAGTCAGAAGCACGAAAACGGTGGTGGGTCCCATTACTATTCGCAGCCGTTTCTGGCCGCCGTAGGCGAGGTGGAGATCCATGGTGAGCGGTTCGCGGTTCGGGGGGATGCGTGGCTCGACCACGAGTGGAGCAGCCAGCTCTTGCAACCCGACCAGTCTGGTTGGGACTGGTTCGCGCTGCACCTGGAATCGGGCGAGAAGCTGATGCTGTACCGCCTGCGTGGTGCGGGTGGCAGTACCAATTATCTGCACGGCGTGCTACTCGGCCCGGGCGACCGAAGGACGCCACTCGTAATGAACCAGATTCGTTTTCGGCCCGATCAATGGACCCAGGTCGCGGGTCGCGAGCTGCCAATGAGCTGGAAGATCGAGCTGCCGGAGATAAGCCGCCGCATGGAAGTCCGAGCGCTGCATCCCGAGCAGTGGATGGGCGTCGATTTCGCCTATTGGGAAGGCGTGGTCACGGTGGTCGGTGAGAATCCTGGCAGCCGCGGTCACGGCTACCTAGAGATGGCAGGTTACGCGGCGATCCTCCCCTGAGCCATCCTCCGTCGACCGTGCACCGGACGATGGCCTGGCGGAAGCCAGCCACTGTTCGGTTGGGAAAACGCAGGTTGCAATATGGTTCTCTCAAGAAGCAAACTCATACACTTTCCCCACTGCCAGTAGTCGTGGTTATCTTGTAGGGCAATCCCTACTCCCGCAAACCCCTTCACAGTCAAAGTCTCGGGTTATACCTAATGACCCGCTAAACCCCCGTCCCCAGAACTCGACCAGCCACTATCATCATTGGCCGACGAGCCATATCTTCCGCGTGGAAACTTTGGTTCTCGCGGACTGCTACTAGCCCAATCTCCCCACCAAATCCTCTGCTCTTAAATGCGTATAGCGTATCAGCATCTTGGTGTCTTTGTGGCCAGCGATGAAAGCCACGCTGAGTGCCCCCAAAATA
>JAYGEV010000154.1:0-1955 GCA_046582225.1 Pseudomonadales bacterium | reverse complement strand
CGACGCTCTTCCGATCTCGGCCGCCCATACCACCACGGTGGTTCCCATGTTGCTCAGGTTCGCATCGCCCCGGGACAGTTCGTAGACCCGGGAATTGGCTGCACTGATGGCTGCGTCAACGCAACCCGAGTCAAGCTGACTGGCCGCGCGCAGGTGATCCATGATCGCGATCAGGGCCTGATCGCTGGCAACTTCTCCTGCATCCAAACCACCCATTCCGTCGGCAAGCACGGCAACACCCAATGCTGAATCCTGGGTCCATGCATCTTCATTGTTCTGCCGGATTTTTCCGGCATCGCTACGACCAGTAATTTCCACAAGAATTCCGTTAGAATATGCGCCGCGCACTTACCCGCTCGATCACGCTTTCATTCACCTAGACTGGTCAAAGAGGAGCCCCGAGGCACATGCTGGCAGTCATCTCACCGGCAAAAACGCTGGATTTCGAAACCTCCTCGCCGACTCGCAAACACAGCCTGCCAGTTTTCCTCGACGAGTCAAAGGAACTCATCAGTTCACTGCGCAAACAGGCCCCTGCGGACATCGCCGCACTCATGAACATTAGTAGCAAACTGGCAGACCTCAACTATCAACGCTACGCCCAATGGAGCACGCCGTTCACTACCGCCAATGCGAAACCGGCAATGCTCGCGTTCAAAGGCGATGTCTATATCGGTCTTGAAGCTGACACCTACTCAGAGCGCGACTTCAGTTGGGCGCAGAAACATCTGCGCATTCTGTCAGGCCTGCACGGCGTTCTAAAACCCCTGGATCTGATCCAGCCGTACCGCCTCGAGATGAGCACATCCCTGCAAACCACCAGGCGAAACGATCTGTATGAGTTCTGGGGCGACAAGGTCAACGTCGAACTCAACAACGCTCTCGCCGAGCAGAAGCAGCCGCTACTCATCAACCTCGCGTCCAAGGAGTACTTCAAAGTGCTCGATCCGAAGCGCCTCAACGCGCGGGTCATAACGCCGACATTTAGGGATCAGAAGAACGGCCGCTACATGTTCATGTCGTTTTTCGCCAAAAAGGCTCGTGGTCTGATGAGCAGCTACATCGTCAAAAACCGGGTCTCGACATTAAAAGCTCTGAAGGCTTTTGACTGGCAGGGGTACTACTACTCGCAAGATCAGTCTCGCGGCGACCAATGGGTGTTTCTGCGCGACAGCCCTCACTGACAGCCTAATCAAGGCTGTCTACAAACCGGACATTTGTTGGGAAATTCAGTTCGCCGGTGGGTCCGAACGAGGGGCCGTTCTCTCAACCAGATCGGCAAGCTGCGTTTTTCGCAGATGCACATGATCCTGACGCTTCTTCTTGACCCGAATGTTCAACACTTCTACGCCGAATGAAAACGCCATGGCAAAGTAGATGTAGCCCTTGGGGGTGTGAATATCCAGGCCCTCTCCCATGAGCGTAAGCCCGATCAGCAACAGGAACGACAACGCAAGCATCTTGATTGTGGGGTGATCGGCAACGAACCGGCTGATCGATCCCGCCGCAATCATCATTACCAGCACGGCAGTAACCACCGCCGCAATCATCACACCAACTTCCTGCACCAGACCGACCGCGGTGATCACGGAATCCAGCGAAAACACCATATCGATGATCGCGATTTGAACGAGAACGCCGACAAAACTGACTTTGGGGACATCTTCGGCCTCTTTCGACTCGCCCTCCAGCGCGTTGTGCACTTCCCGGGTCGCCTTGCTCATCAGAAACGCACCACCCGCGAGCAACACCAGATCACGACCGGAGATGCCCTGCTGCATCACCACAAACAGATCCGTTGTGAGCTGCATGATCCAGGTCAGCGACAGCAACAACAGAATTCGCATCACCATCGCCAGGCTGAGGCCGATATATCGGCCCCTGGCCTGCTACTCTTCGGGCAACCGCCCGGTCAGGATAGAAATAAAAATGATGTTGTCGATCCCGAGAACGAT
>JAYGEV010000138.1:0-2028 GCA_046582225.1 Pseudomonadales bacterium | reverse complement strand
CCTTCCGTGATCAGGTCCACGATCAGTTCAGCCAGGAGATTCGCCTGCAATCGGACTTCACAGGCAAGGACGGTTTTCTGGGTAATCTGGAAGTCGTGCTGGGGCTGTTCTATTTCGAACAGGAGCACGAGATCGTGCAATCGTTCCCAACCTTGGGCAACCCGACATCGGCCGACTACGCGCATCAGAATGGGGAGAGCAAAGCCATCTTCGGCCAGGCGATCTACGCGATTACCGAAGACCTGAATATCACCGTTGGCATTCGTTACACCGATGAGTCGAAGGATTTCGAGCGTAATCCGGGCGCGCTCTTTGGCACCGATATTTCTCACCTGGATCCGGACTCACGTCCGAGCATCAGTGAGATGGCGGCGCTGGGGCAATCGGTGGTGGGGGAACTCGACAGTGACAGGACTACGGTCAAGGTCGGATTCGACTATCACTTCACCGACGACATCATGGGTTATGCGCACTTCGCTCAGGGTTTCAAAGCCGGTGAATTCGGCGCCAGAGCAGGGTCTATCAACACGGTTGGTCCCACGGACGATGAAACATCCGAATCCTTCGAGGTCGGTGTGAAGAGTGAGATGCTCGACGGCCGGTTGCGCGTCAACGCAACGTTATTCCACACCACGTACAAGGGCCTTGCATTCGAGGTGTTTTTCCCGTCGCCGGACAACCCAACCGGTCAGGAGACAGCTTCACAGAACATCGGTGAGGCCACCACGATCGGTTTCGAGCTCGAGGTCACAGCGGTTCCCGTGGACGGCCTGACGCTGCACGCGGCGCTGGGGATCCTCGATGCGGAGTACGATGAGTTCTGCGCCGATCTCAATGGCCCTGCGGCCCCTGGCGTGGAGATCAATCCAACGTCGGATTGTGGCCTGGTCGTGCCGTTGCCGGATGGTTCGTTTCTGGTGGACCAAGACTACACCGACCTAGAACTCAGCCGCGCGCCGGAGACGCAGATATACCTCTCTGGCATGTACGAGTGGCACACGGACATCGGCGGGTTCTTTGTTCGCGGCTCTGGCAGCTATGAAAGCAGCTACTTCTCCGACGGCGCGCTCAATCACCCGAAGGCAAAAACCGGCGACTTCTGGTTGTTGGACGCGAGCCTTGGCTGGACGAGTTCCAATGAAAGCTGGCGCGTTCAGGGTTGGTGCAAGAACTGCACCGACAAGCACTACACGGCGGGTCTGACCCCCACGGCCCAGTTCTTCAACCAGCATTTTTACGGTCTGCCGCGCACCTACGGAGTGACGCTTTCGTATCGTAAGTGAGTGAGGCGGACCCGGTGCAGGCTGGGAGCCACGTGCGCAGCAGGCATGCCAGCCTCGGTTATGCGTGGTACGTTGTGGCAGTCCTGCTGCTGGCGCAGACGTTTTCGTTTCTCGATCGCATGATCATGGGCCTCCTTGTGGGGCCCATCCGCGAGGCCTTCCAGATCTCAGATACCCAGTACAGCCTACTGGCGGGTTTGGCGTTCTCGCTGTTCTACGCTGTCATGGGTCTGCCGCTTGCGCGCATTGCCGACGCCAAGAGCCGGCGCAATCTGATTGCTGCCGGCACCGCGGTGTGGAGTTTGATGACCGCGTTGTGTGGTCTGGCCGGCAGCTTCTGGTCGCTGTTCCTCGCCAGGATTGGCGTTGGTGTGGGCGAGGCAACATTGGCGCCGAGCGCTTACTCGATGATCACGGACTATTTCCCGAGGACCATTCTTGCCCGGGCCCTTTCCGTGTACATGATCGGCGTCACGCTGGGCTCGGGCTTCGCCTACATGCTCGGCGGTGCGGTGGTGGCATATGTCGAAAACATGGACCAAATGGTGCTGCCGGTCGTCGGCGCGGTGCACGGCTGGCAGCTGACGTTTTTCATTGTCGGGCTGCCCGGAATTCTGGTGGCGCTGCTAATTTTAGGCACCGTGCGGGAACCGCAGCGCAAGGGTGTGACCGAAGGGACGGCTGATGCCATCCCGTTGCCGGATGTTGTTCGTTACCTGTGGGACCGTCGCTCCGCATATGGCGG
>JAYGEV010000004.1:0-2332 GCA_046582225.1 Pseudomonadales bacterium | reverse complement strand
GCGAACCCGGGGAGATTTCCGCCTCTGCGCGCACCTCTTTCTAACCGCGCAACTCGCGGCATTAGGCAGCATCAACCTGTTGTCAGGAGGTGTGTCCACCGCCGCAATCGTTACCAGCGTTGCGATGATCAGCATCGCGATCATTCTCACCGGCGGAAGAGCCGGCGCGATCTGGGCAGTGGCGATCGCCATCCAGCAGCTGATATCGTTTCAATTGCTGAAGTACGGTTTCGACCTGCCGATCGATCTACCGCGAGCGGTCATCATTCAAAATCAGACCTCCGGTACCGCTCTTGGCATGCTAATCCTGATTGCGGCTAACCTCGTTCACGAGAAGCTTCGAGCCAGCGCCGTGGAAGATCTCACCAACGCGAAAGACGAAGCTGAAAAGGCTCTCCAAGCAAAAGGCGAGTTTCTCGCGATCATGAGCCATGAGATTCGAACGCCGATGAACGGAGTACTCGGCATGTCTGAACTGCTGTTCGCTTCGGGGCTTAATGAAGCCCAGCAGCAACGTTGTCAGATGATTCAAAGCAGCGGGACTGCGTTGCTCAGAATCATTGACGACATACTCGACCTATCCAAGATTGAAGCCGGCAAGATGGAGCTCGAAGAGGTGGCGTTCGACCTCCAAGCATTATTAAGCGACACCGCCAGCATATTTGCACTGACCGCAGAAAAGAAAAACATCGGTCTCGTCTGCTCGATGGTCCCAGGCACACCCGCTCTGATATATGGGGATCCAACACGGCTGCGCCAGATCCTCATGAACCTGATTGGCAATGCTTTCAAATTTACCTCTGCTGGAAACGTATCCATACGCGCCTCGCTCGACGAAACCGCGCCCGACGGATCTCACCTTCTCCGCTTCGAAGTGCGTGACACCGGGATCGGAATTCGGAACGAGAATCTCGGCAAACTTTTCCAATCATTTTCTCAGGCGGATTCGTCGACCACTCGCGAGCACGGCGGGACAGGTCTGGGGCTTGCAATCTCCAAGCACCTCGCACAGCTCATGGGTGGTGCGGTCGGCGTCGAGAGTATCTGGGGAGAGGGATCATGTTTCTGGTTCAGTGCGCGTCTGCGAATCGCCGAGGAGGGTGCGCTACCACCGGTCTACGCCAACTCGAAGTTGGCCGGAAAACATCTGCTTGTGGTCGATGACAATGTGGCATATGTCGACACGCTGCTCGAACAGGCGAAACACTGGGGCATGGTGGTGAGTTCGGCTTATGACGGCGAGGCAGCGTTGGCAATATTACGCTCGTCACTCGAAGAAGGGATGCAGCCCGTTGACCTCATCTCACTGGATATGGAAATGCCAGGCATGAACGGGCTGGAAACGGCGCAGGCAATTTCCGCCGATCCGGCGCTCGCCAAGATTCCTCGCCTGCTGCTAACGGCAACGAGGACTCGGATTCCGGCAGATGAACTCGCGGCCGCCGGTTTAAGTCTGACGTTCACAAAACCGCTGGCCCTGAGCCACCTGCAGCGACGCTACGCCCAGTTGCTTGGTTTCGAGCAGGACGAAACACGGTTGCGACCGAGCAAGCTCGAGGGTCGTCCTCAGTTCGAAGCCTTGCACGTGCTGATCGCCGAAGACCACGAGGTCAATCGAATGGTGGTCTCAGGGATCTTGAGAAAACTCGGGGTATCCTACGAAACGGCAAACGATGGCGCCGTTGCGGTGGATCTGGTTTGTCGCGAAGGCGCCCGCTTTGATCTGGTTCTGATGGGCTGCGAGATGCCCGTGCTCGATGGCTTCGACGCAACTTTGCAGATCCGCGCCTTCGAACGAGACTCAGGGCGCAAGCCCACGCCAATTATTGCCCTTTCGGCCCACGTAATGGAGGCCACCAGAGACAAGACGATCGAAGTCGGGATGAACGGTTATCTTTCGAAGCCCATTATCCTGGATGAACTCATCGAGTTACTCGACGGGCTCGCGATGTCGTCTTAGAAGAACACATAGGATCGAACCACGACGTTCTTGCGGCAGGGAGCGTCATCAGGTGCGGTTGAATCGATGCAGGCAGTGTGGAAAGACCAGCGCGAGACGGAGCCGTCGGTGACCGAGTCGTAGCACTTGAGCATCGAGACCTCCGTGGGCGCCTGCTCAGGAAGCCAGTACCAATCGTGGCTCTGGCGATAGGTGAAGCGGGTGGTCTCGCCGACGCGGTCGTCATAGATGCGGTAGTTGGTGATGTATGGCTGGTCGGCGAACGAGGGCCAGGCGCAGAGCACGAAGGGGTTCTGGCGCACGGTCTCCATCGGCTTGGCAAGGTTGATAGACATGAACCGCCGCGCCATCTTCGCGTCGGCCTGCTCCCCG
>JAYGEV010000532.1:0-5022 GCA_046582225.1 Pseudomonadales bacterium | reverse complement strand
AGCACCGGCGCCGACAGGTCAAGGACTCCTTGTGGATACACGCCGAGCCAGACCAACCCGACTGCCATCAGAATCATCACGCTGAGCTCTCGGGCCCCGAAATCCCGTATCTCGCCGATGTTGGGGTTGGCCGGACCCTGAAACGTACGCTGCATCAGCGACAGTGAATACACCGCGGCGATGATGATGCCCACCGCAGCCGCGACGGTTAATGGAACATCCACTTGAAATGCGCCCAACAAGACCAGAAATTCGCCAACGAAGGTTCCCAGTCCCGGCATTCCCAACGACGCGACCACGAAGAACAACGCGATCGCCCCCATTCGAGGCGCTTTGACCCACAACCCACCCATCTCTGTCATCTCCCGAGTGTGCAGGCGTTCCTGCAACGCTCCGGCCATCATGAACAGCGCAGCCGAAGAGAATCCGTGGGCGATCATCTGCACCACGGCCCCCTGCACCGCGAGCTCGTTCCAGGCGAAGATCCCGAGCAGTACAAAACCCATGTGGCTGATGCTGCTGTAGGCAACAAAGCGTTTGAAATCGGATTGGCTGAACGCCATGTAGCCACCGTAGATCACGCTCACCGCACCGAGCAGCATCGCTGGCCAGCGAAAATCGAAAGCGGCCTCGGGAAACAGCGGCACCACGAATCGCAACAAGCCGTATGCGCCGGTCTTGAGCAGGATCGCGGCCAGGATCACGCTGCCCGCGGTGGGGGCCTGGGTATGGGCATCCGGAAGCCAGGTGTGAACCGGGACGCCCGGTAGCTTGACCACGAAAGCAACGAAGAATCCAAGCATCAACCAGAATTGAAGCCCCTGTGGAATGGCAGCGCCCAACAACTCGTGGTAGCTGAACGTGAGCACTCCTGTCAGGTCGTAGTTCGCATACACCAGACCCAGAATCGCGACCAGCAACAACAGGCCGCTGATCTGGGTAAACAGGAAAAATTTCATCGCCGCGTAGCCGCGATTCTCGTGACCCCAGATCGCGATCAGGAAGTACATCGGGATCAGCATCACTTCCCAGAAAACGAAGAACAGGAACAGATCCAGCGCGGTAAACACCCCAACCACACCGGCAAGTGTCCACAGCAGGTTAAACTGAAAAAAACCATGCCGAACAGTGGTCTCGGTCCAGGAAGAAACGACCGCCACGACGCCCATCGCCAGGGTGAGCGCAACCAGCATCAGGCTCAGGCCGTCGAGAGACAGATATACGCTGATCCCGAACCGCGGTATCCAGGCCAGGCTGAGCTCAGCGTACAGGTTATCCGCCACCGGATGCTGCCAGAACCAGGCAACCCACGCGCCCGCGACTAACAGCACTGCCAGGGCAACCCATCGTGGAGCGGATGTGTTGATTCGCTCCGACGCCCACGCGATCGCACCGCCAGCGAGCACAAAAAGTATGAGCGCCAGCAGAGTCACACCACCCCCAGCACGATGAGCAACACGAGGACCGCGCCAACCGCCATGTTGGCCGCATACCAGCGCAGGCGCCCGGTCTGAGTCAGGCTCAGCACGCGATTCAACCCACGCGCAACGGCAGCCAAACCCGTGAACAGCAGATCGACCACGTCGTTCTTGTTAGCCCTGGCCAATGCGAGAAACGGCTTAACGAAAATCGCGTCGTAGAGGCTATCGAAGCCCCAGCCACCCAGCCAGAATCTGCGCAGCGAATCACCGAGCCTCGATTCGACCAGGCCATCCAGGCTGATCTGCCTGCCACCGAACAGCAGGTATCCGAACAGAATGCCGGCAACGGGAATCCCGCCCGTGACCCACGGCAACCAGCCGGTGTGTCCTTCTTCGGAAAGGCCGCCATCGGGGAGCACGTCGGCAACCACCGCAATCCCGAACGCGCCTCCCACCAGGGCGAGCGCCGCGAGCACCACCAGCGGGCCCCACATGTTTGGACCGGAGTGATCGTCGGGCGCGGTGTTCTGCGTGCCGAAGAAAACCACGAAGATCAGCCGAGAGCTGTACAGCGCCGTCAGGAATGCGGCAAGCGCGGCAAACCCCCAGAACCAGGGCCCGGCGTACGCGTAATCCCAGCTCCTCAGCAGAATCGCATCCTTGCTGTAAAAACCGGAGGTCAACGGCAGCGCCGCCAGAGCGGCCGCGCCCACCACCATGCTCCAGAACGGAACCGGCAGCTTTCGCCACAAGCCACCCATACGGAAAATATTCTGCTCGTGATGCACCGCAAGAATCACTGACCCGGCCGCAAGGAACAACAGCGCCTTGAAAAAGGCATGGGTCATCAGATGGAAGATTGCCGCCGACCAGGCACCTACCCCCAGCGCCATGAACATGTAGCCGATCTGGCTCATCGTAGAATACGCAAGAATACGTTTGATATCGGTCTGAGTGAGTGCGGTGAACGATGAGACCAACAGCGTCACCAGTCCCACTACCGCGACCGCCAGTTGCGCGGTGGGCGAGATCAGATACAGGTCGTGCATCCGGGCGATCAGATAAACCCCGGCGGTGACCATAGTAGCCGCGTGAATGAGCGCACTGACCGGGGTCGGGCCGGCCATCGCATCGGGCAGCCAGGTCTGCAGTGGTACCTGGGCCGATTTGCCGACGGCGCCACCCAGCAGCAGCAACGCGATCAACGTAGCCATGCTCGAACCGTCGGGCCAGTGCAGCGAAGCGTCTACCAGCACCGTTTGTATCTCGAGCGATCCAAGCTCGCGAAACAACAGGAAAAACCCCAGCGCCATGGCGGTGTCACCCACCCGCGTCACTACGAACGCCTTGCGTGCCGCATAGCCGTTTTCCGCCTCGGTGTGAAAGAAACCGATCAGCAGATAGCTGCACAACCCGACGCCTTCCCAGCCGAGGTACAACACCAGCAGGTTGTCTCCCAGCACCAGCATCAACATCGCGAATACAAACAGGTTCATGTACGCAAAGAAGCGGCTGTAACCCTCTTCCGAGGCCATGTAGCCCGTAGCGTATAAATGAATGAGGAAACCAACGCCGGTAATCACCCCGATCATCACCAGCGACAGGCCATCCAGGTAAAGGGTAAAGTTCGGCGAGAACCCGCCTACGTTCATCCATGACCACAACACCTGAGAGTAGGGTTCGCCGCCGGCATCGACGAAAGCGAGGCCGGCCATCAGGGTCACCACCGCGGCAAGGCCAATCGATCCGGCGCCAACCAGGGCCACCGGTATCTTGCCAAGACGCCCTTCGGTAACGAGCAGGATGAGGAAACCAAACAGCGGCAATGCCGGGACCAGCCACAGCAGGTCCAGGGATGTGGATCCGCTGACCATCACCCGCTCAACTCACTTGCAGCGTCGATGTCCAGGTGCCGGTATCGGCGCTCCAGCTGTAGAACCAGACCGAGGCCCACGGCCACTTCCGCCGCCGCCAGCGACAGCACGAGCATGTACATGATCTGTCCATCAGGCTCTGCCCAATGGGCGCCGGCAGCGACAAACGCAAGCCCGCAGGCGTTCATCATGATTTCCAGCGACATCAGAAGAAAAATCACGTTGCGACGCACCAGCACGCCAGTGAAACCGATCAGGAAAAGCAATCCGGCAAGAATGAACACGTGTTCCAGAGGAATACCGACAGCGGTCATCATCAGCCTATCTCCTCCCGACGCGAGCGCATGTAGCGTCTGCCCAGGTGATAGGCGCCCACCAACCCCGCCAGCAAAAGTACCGATGCCAGCTCCACCGCCAGGATGTAGCCACCGAACAACGCCTCGCCGACCGCCTTCGGCGGTACCGCCACCGCTGAGGTCGAGCCGGTGGTACCGACCAGCACATACAGCAGTTCGAGGAACAGAATGAACGTTAGAATGCTGGGACCGATCCACATTCGGGCATCCAGCCAGCGGCGTTCCTGAGCCACCGCACTTTCGCCGAGGTTCAACATCATCACCACAAACACGAACAGCACCATGATCGCACCGGCATAGATCACGACTTCAAGCGCCGCGGCAAACGGCGCACCGAGCAGGTAAAACACCACCGCAATGGCGAGCAGCGACACGATCAGATAGATGAGCGCGTGCGTTGCATTGGTACGTGAAACCACCAGCACCGTTGCCGATATTGAAACCGCGGATGCGATGTAGAACAGCACCACTTCCATCTTGTTGTCGTTCCCCTCCCCTTTCTCGTTCGAATCTCGCGTGTGTTCGCTCGCGCCGTCCTATGGCAACAGGCTGTGCACATCGACGGGCGGATCTTCGTTACGCGCCTCGCCCTTGTCCTTACCTTCAATCGTTTTTCCCGCAACCCTCCAGAAGCTGTAGTCGGGATACTTGCCGACTCCACTGATCAGCAGATGCTCTTTTTCGTAGACCATGTTGTTGCGGTCGTACTCACACAGCTCAAAATCCGGCGTGAGCTGGATGGCATAGGTTGGGCACGCCTCCTCACACATCCCACACATGATGCAGCGCGAAAAATTGATTCGGAAAAACTCCGGGTACCAGCGTCCATCGGCGCTTTCTGTTTTCTGCAACGCAATGCAATCCACGGGACACGCCACCGCGCACAGATTGCACGCGACGCACCGCTCCTCCCCATCAGGGTCCCGCGTGAGCACAATGCGGCCACGATAGCGGGGTGCCAGATACGGCATCTCTTCGGGATATTCCACCGTCTCCGAGCGCATGAAGAGGTGCTTGAAGACGGCACCCAGAGTTACCAGTTGGCTCCACATGACTAGTTCTCCATGCTCAACGCAATGGCTCCGGTGACAAGCAGGTTCAACAGCGTGATCGGCAACAGAATCTTCCAGCCCAGCGACATCAGCTGATCGTAGCGTGGCCGCGGAATGGCACCGCGAACCAGGATGAAGAAGCAGATCACGACCCCGGTCTTCAGCGCGAACCAGACGATGGGCGGCAGGAAGCTCCAGCCCAGCCAGCCGCCGAAGAAAAGCGTGAACATGATGGCCGACGTTAGGATCACAGACAGATACTCACCGACCATGATCAAGCCGAACTTCATCGCCGAGTATTCGGTGTGATACCCGGCCG
>JAYGEV010000530.1:0-4217 GCA_046582225.1 Pseudomonadales bacterium | reverse complement strand
GGCGAATACCGCCAGTTGAATTCAGCCTTGCTGCAGATAGAGAACGAATTCTACGGCACCATTCGCCCAAAGCGTCGAATCACAAGCGGCGAAAGGCCGCTGACCGCATTGCGCGAACGAGGAGTGGAATATGTCGAGGTGCGTTGCCTGGATTTAAATCCGTTCCTGCCCGTGGGTATCGACGAGCTGCAGATCCGTTTTATCGATGTCTTTCTGCTCTACTGCCTGATCGCCGACAGTCCACCGGACAGCCAGGAAGAATCCGAACTGATGGGTAGAAACCAGCTCGCAATCGTCGAGCGGGGGAGAACACCCAATCTCGATTTACTTAATGGCGAGCGCGTCGTATCACGCGATGAGTGGGCCAAAGACATTCTTGCCGAATGCCAGATACTGGCCGAGCTTTTCGACGAAGCCACCAACAGCGACCTGTACAGCTACGCTGTCGCCGAGCAGATAACCAAGGTCAATGACCCCAGCCTGACCCCCTCAGCCCGAATGATCGCCATCATGAGTCAACAGGGAATCCCGTTTTTTCGCTTCGCAATGAACCAGTCCATCGCCCACAAAGGCTACTTCGACGAACATCCCTTGCGCGGCAGCCAACTCGCCCGGTACCAGGCGGTATCTTTCAAATCGCTCGACAGACAACAGGAAATTGAATCTGCCGATCGCGACGACTTCGATACGTTTCTGGAAAACTATCTGGCGTTGCAGTGAACTTCCTTGCGCACTGCCTGATCGGTGCACAAGCCCTGGAGACTGAAGACCCGGCGCTCATCGCCGGAGGATTTCTCGGCGACTTTATCAAGGGACGCGTACCTGAAGACCTCCCTGCCGACCTAGCCCTGGGCGTGCGCCTGCATCGACGCATCGACGCATACAGCAATCAGCATCCGGGAATACGAACGAGCTGTGCACGGTTTCCCCGGCAGCTGCGGCGAATGGCGCCGATCTTTGTGGACATCATTGCTGATCATTGCCTGGCCCGAAGGTGGTCCGAGTTCAGCGACGAGCCGATTACCTCCTTTACAACCAGGACCTATCAGCACATCGGCGAACACGCTGGCTGGTTGACCACACCAGGCAAACGTTTCTTTCGCTACATTATCGACGAGGACCTGCTCGCCAGCTATCTACACGCCGAGGCCATGCACCGCGGACTCAGATCGATTACCCGACGGTTGGACAAAGAACACCTCAATTCGGATCTGTCGGCCACTGCAATTGAGCAGCTGGAACATCTGGAAATTGACTTTCTGGAGTATTTTCCCGACATGCTGGTGCATGCAAGGAGTTGGGTCGAACACGAACTGCGGTGAGATCGGTACCTTATCGCTGCACGATAAAGTTTGTGAACATCAAATCATCGATGTACGAATACCCCTCTTCCGCCTCCAGAATCCCGTTCAGCTCCTCAAGCGCCTGAGCACGAATCCCCTCGCGACCATTCCCGGTGGAAACCGATGCTTCGTCCTGGCGCGACAGCAGCAGTACCAGGCTGTTTCGCAGGGCCGGCATGTGGCTGCGCGCCGCCACCTCGGCTTCCCGTGAGCTGACGCGGATCGAGATGCTGGTCTTCAAATACATCAGATGGCCGTTCTCAGCCATGCCGAAATCGCACACGAACGAAGGCTGAAGCGCTACGTAGCGTATCTCTCCATCTCCGGCTGGAGGCCCCTCTGCATGGACTTCAAACCCAAAAACCAGGGTCAGCAGGAAGACAATCATCGACCGCATAGCTTGGCCACTATTCACGGCAATACTAAAAGCATAGTTGACGCTGGCCGCGCGACCAGTACCCTTGCGAGCTTTGAATTCATTTCTCTAACTCCTCTTTTTAAACTCCAAAGGTAAAGTCGATGAAGGCAGTACTGTGCAAGGCATTCGGCCCCCCCGAAGACCTCGTGCTCGAGGATATACCGGTCCCGGAACCAGGCCCGGATGAGGTGCTGGTCGAGGTTCACGCCTCTGGCTTGAATTTTCCGGATGTACTCATGATCGCCGGAAAGTACCAGAGCCAACCGCCATTTCCATTTTCTCCCGGTGGCGAACTGGCCGGTACGGTCGTGGCCCTCGGCCAGGGCAGCAGTCGCTTCCAGATCGGCGACCGAGTGTTTGGCGGATCCGGTCATGGTGGTTTCGTGGAGCAGATCGCCCTGCCCGAGGAGGTCCTGCGAAGAATGCCTGACGCCATGGACTTCGTTCAGGCGGCGGGAATAAGCACCACCTACGGCACGTCCTACTACGCGCTCAAGCAACGCGCCGCGCTGCAGCCCGGTGAGACCCTGCTGGTCCTTGGCGCCGGTGGGGGCGTTGGCCTGGCCGCGGTGGAGCTCGGCAACGCCATGGGCGCGCACGTCATTGCCGCAGCCAGCACCGATAAAAAATTGGCCGCCGCGAAAGCGGCCGGAGCCCATGAACTCATTGACTACAGCGATGGTGAGCTGAAACAAAAAGTCAAAACGCTGACCAGCGGCAAAGGCGCCGACGTGATCTACGACCCGGTCGGCGGCGCATTGTTTGACCAGTGCATGCGAAGCGTAAGCTGGTATGGCCGAGTGCTCGTGATCGGTTTCGCCGACGGCAACATTCCCAGCGTGCGAATCAACCTGATCCTGCTCAAAAGCTGCCAGGTTGTTGGCGTGTTTTACGGCGCCTGGAGCGCGAGATCGCGCGATGAGGCTGATGCAAACTTCGGCGAAGTTCTGGCGTTATACGAGGCCGGCAAGATCAATCCGCTGATCGGAAAAATCTATAATCTCGAGCAAGCTGCCCAGGCAATGCGCTGCCTGAGCGAACGCCAGGCAATCGGCAAAGTTGTGGTAACAATCAAATGAGAAATATCCTCAAATACAGCGCAGAAACCGTTGCCGTTACCCTCGTGCTCCTTTGCGGCGGATTGTTATTCGGCGCATTGATCATGGAGCACATCTTCGGCATGGCGCCGTGCCCACTGTGTCTGATGCAACGGATCTGGTTATTCGTTGCAGGCGCGTTTGCGTACGCCAGCCTGTTACACAACCCACGGTGGGGCATCTACCCTCTGTTCAGCATCATGGCTGCCGGAATCGGCGGCGGCTTTTCTATCCGTCAGCTGTATCTGCAGAACCTTCCGGCGGATCAGGCTCCCGCATGCGGCCCCGACATGGCGTATATGTTGGACGCGTTTCCGCTGCGCGAAATTCTCGTTGCGATGACCCGGGGTACGGGCGACTGCGCCGAGGTCAGCTGGAGCTTTGGCCTGACAATACCCGGATGGGCGCTGGTCGGATTCGTCGTCATTGTCGTTGCAGCGATTCTGCAGTTCCGTGCAGGCACCCGATAAAACGCCGGCCACGCCTGGAAGGGTCTGATTCCTGGACTATCTTTCCGGTAAACACTGGAGAGGGATTCCATGCATCACGCAACTTTTACCGCCACCGGCCACGGCGATGCAGCGGCCGACTTTCGTATCCATTCTGATGCATCCTTCGGGCAGTGTCGGCAGAGGCTCATCAGCTATCTGGTAAAGCTCAATCACGCGCTGAACGAAAACCTGCAGGATCTTTCCCAGGCCCTGGTCAGCCGATTTTGCGATTCATTGGTCGACTATCTCTCCGCCGGTCACTTCCAGGTGTTTCAGCGTATCGTGCCAGCGCCACACGAATACGCCGCGATAGAATCAACCACCCGCGTCGCCATGACCTTCAACGACCGGTTTGGGAATGTGCAGCGTGTGAATATTCCTGAGGTCAAAGCCGCGCTGGAGCAGCTCGCTCTGGTACTCGGCACCAGATTCGAAGTCGAAGACGGCATTATCAGCGGCGAAGTCATCTAGGTCGAAGCCATTCCGGCGCTGTCAGTACACTGGGCCTACACTTAAGACGAACGCACAACTGGGATTTCGTGTGGCTCGCAACGCAATCTTCATATCCGTCTGCGCCCTGTTGGTAGGTGCGTGCAGCAGTGGCGACTCCCCGCGCAACAGCTACGAACTGGCGGCTCAGGGCATCTACGCCGGCGCACTATCCGAACACTCCGAATTCAGCCTGGTCGGCAGCCTGAATCACGGTGCCAGCCTATGGCGCACCAACGATCAGGAACGGCTGTTCAACTGGAGCCACCAACCCGGCGAGTTCTCTGAGCTGGTTTCTGCCAGCTTTTCCCCGATGGCAGGCGGGCGGTGGCCACCGATCCGCGTACTCTGGTGATCTGGGACACCACCAGTGGGGAGG
>JAYGEV010000529.1:0-2477 GCA_046582225.1 Pseudomonadales bacterium | reverse complement strand
ACCGGCAATGGTCAATGTTACAAAATTGCAAAAGACGTATTCGCGCGAGGCCACGATGGTCGATCCGTGGTGCTTATCGCCAACGTTGATGAGGTAGACGTCGACCGCCAGCTCCAGGCCCAGTCAGCTGAAATGATGTGTCCCGAGGGCGCAATCAGCTTCGCGGCGACCAACCCCTAGACCTGGCCAGCAATACCTCGGTCACGGCGGCAGGGTTGTCGATCATCAGGTCGTGGCCGCCGTCCATTATCAGAGCATCCCACTCAGGGTCATCCTTGAACATCGCGTAATACGCCTTTGTCGATGGATGATCAAAACCCGATGCCAGGATGTAGGTGCGCCTGCCAATCCGTTTGTGGGCGCCGTTCAGCGCAAGATGTTTCGAGAAGCAACCGATCGGATGGTTGCGACACTTCTCATTCATCCACCCGAGGTCTTCATCGTTCACTCCAAATTGCTCACCGCTCATGGGCGGTACGGAGAAGCCGGGATATCTTCTTGGGTACAACACGAATCAGACAGTGCGGCCGGCTCTGTCGCCCTCCCGAAATGCCATCATCGCGTCGCGCGGCGCTAGCGCATCTCCCACCAGTTGTGTCGGCGCGTATCGGCTGAACACCTGATACAGAGAATCCTGCGGCTTAGGCGAAGTGCCGGCAACGACAAAGTCGAAGAACTCCTCGATTTCTTCGCCCGAGACCCGGCTGACGAGATGTCCTCGGCCCTGACTGATCTCGGTGAGGGTGGTGGACGGCAGCAATCTGATCCCCAATTCTGGCATGACCATACGATGAAAATCATCGGAATGTGATGCACCCAGGCCTCGGCCAAAGATCGGAGCCGGTGTGGCGATGGTCACCTTACTGCCCCGCCTCGCCAGTGATTCCAGCACCAGCGCGGTCTCGTAGTTGCCGCGCAGATCGACCATCAGAGATCGCGTGCCTTCAAACTCAAATTTCGTACCCTCAAACAAGCCCGCCGCGGCTTCATCCGTGGACAGGACTTGAATTGAGCCGTCGGTTATTATTTTGAGTTCGTTGGTCGTGTAGGCGCCTGTGGCCAGAATGATGGCATCGGGCTTGAGTTGCCTCACGAAGTCTTCGTCCACCGTTGTCTGCATCACGATGTCGACATCGAGGCCTGCCAACTCAGCCTCCACCCAGGCGGTAGCGGTGAGCAGATTGGTCGAGTCGCCGGCGGTTTCAACCAGATTGAGACGGCCACCCAGCCTGCTTCCAGATTCGACCAGCGTCACGGTGTGCCCGCGCCTGGACGCAATCTCGGCGGCTTTCATCCCGGCGGGACCGCCACCCACGACCAGGACATTTTTGAGTTCGACAACCGGCACCGCGAGCGCCTTGAACCGGTTTTCTTCGCCGACCTCGGGGTTTTGAAAGCAGGTGATCGGATACGACGCACGTTCAAAGCAGCCCTGATTGGAGCCGGTGCAGGTACGTATGCGATGAGCCTGGCCGGTCGCCACCTTGTTGACCAGATCAGGGTCGGCAATCTGCGCGCGCGTCATGCCGACCAAATCGCAGTCTCCATCCTGCAGCGCCTGCTCGGCAAGGTCGGGTGTGGGGATCTTGCCCACCCCGATCAGCGGCACCGCGCCGCCAATTGCATCACGCAGATTGCGCGTCAACGGTAGATATTCCCCGAACTTATGACGGAAGGAGCCGATGGCTCTCGCATAATGCGACCCGCCGGCCCCTTCGGAATGATTTAGATAGTCGAAGAGTCCGGTGCCGATCACCTCGGAGGCGATCTGGCAGAGGCGCTCGTGACCCACTCCACCATCATCGGGCTTGATGAAGTCGTCGCCCGAGATACGAAACCCCAGCACCTTGTCCGGCCCAATGGCATCGCGTACGCGCTGAGCTAGAGTGTTCACGAAATACAGATCTTCACCCCATTTATCATCACGGTGGTTCGCAAACGGGCTGAAGGACTGCTGAATCAGGTAGCCGTGGGTACCGTGCAACTCCACGCCGTCCATGCCGTTTTCCGTGGCGACCCTGGCGGCAAAGGCAAAACCATCGATGACCTCTTCGACTTCATCGTTGGTCATCTTGTGGGTGACTTCTCCTTCGAGCGTGGTAGTACCGGAGAAACTCCACAAAGGATGAAAATCATCTCGTGGGTCGGATTTGCCCTGCGCACCGAAATGAAAGAGCTGGGAAATGCATTTGGCGCCGTGCCGATGCAGGCGTGTCGAAATCTGCGCGAATTTTGGCGCCATCGTGTCGGCATCGAACAGGAAATGATTGGGGATCTGGCTTGACTCATGGACGTGCATCGCGGTGAAAATGATGAGCCCCGTGCCACCCTGGGCGCGGCGTTCCTGATACGCCATATAGCGTTCACCATTTGAAATCGGATTGAAGAATTCCAGGAACGCCGCGTGGGCCGTGGATACAACCCGGTTCTTCACTTCAATTGGGCCAACCTCAATCGGGCTAAGCAGTTTCATGATC
>JAYGEV010000507.1:0-12530 GCA_046582225.1 Pseudomonadales bacterium | reverse complement strand
CTGCACTATGTCGATTGGGGCAACGAAAACGCCCTACCGATGCTGCTCATTCACGGCGGCCGTGACCACTGCCGCAACTGGGACTGGGTTGCCGAGTCGTTGCGCGACCGGTATCACATTATCGCGCCAGATCTGCGCGGCCACGGCGACTCACAATGGATGCTTGGCGGCAGCTACAACCAGGTCGACTACGTCTACGACATCGCCCAGCTTCTCAGCCAGAAAAAGATGACGCCAGTGACCATCATCGGTCATTCTCTGGGCGGCTCGATCTCCTTGTCCTATACAGGGCTGTTTCCAGACACGGTGAAAAAACTCATCGCCATCGAGGGAATGGGGCCTCCGCCGGAAATGATCAAACAGCACCTGACGGTTTCTACGGAAAAGCGCATCCATACCTGGATCTCGGATTTGCGGACTCTTTCGGCACGCATCCCCAGACGTTATCCGACCCTGGAGGACGCCTATGAGCGCATGCAGACCGAAAATCAGCATCTGACCGAGGACCAGGCTCGACACCTGACCATTCACGGCAGCAATCAGAATGAAGACGGCACCTTCAGCTGGAAGTTTGACAACTACGTGCGGGCATTTTCGCCAATCGGGGTCGACTTTGAGGAGCAGTACCGGCTCTACGGCAACATCGAGTGTCCAACGCTGCTGGTTCGAGGCACCGAGTCCTGGGCGTCGGATCCGAACGAGGACGGCCGCGCGAAGTATTTCAAGAACGCCAAGGTCGCCAACATCGCCGATGCCGGGCACTGGGTCCACCACGATCAACTCGAGGTGTTCCTCACCCACGTCAACAAATTTCTTGCCGATTAGCCGATGAGCCGACGCGCGGTTACCCTCAACCGTTCTCCCTGGCACGGCGTTTTCTACCTCACCGGCGGGGGCTCGAAATTTCTATCCGAGCTCCTTGGCACTGCGGGTGCTTCCAAAACGGTGCTGGAAGTCCTGGTTCCGTACGCCGAGACCGCGCTGGCTGAATTGCTCGGTCAAGCACCGGAGCAGGCATGCTCGGATGCCACCGCCCGCGCGCTGGCCATGGCGGCCTTTCAGCGCGCAACAATCCTTCAGCACGGCGCCGATTCCGACCCGTCCGCCACATTCGGCCTGGGCTGCAGCGCAAGCCTTGCCACGGATCGCACCAAACGCGGCAAGCATCGCGCACATATCGCCGTACAGACCCAGGCCGAAACATACACCGCTCATCTCGAACTGGCAGGTGATCGCGCGATCGAGGAACAATCGCTGCTCGACATGCTGTGGCACGCGTTGAGCGAATCTCTGGAACTGAATCTCAAAACCGCGCCACCAGACGGGCTCGACAGCAACCGCACCCGGGCCAGCGAACACTGGCGCAAACTGGTTGCCGACGAAGCTATCGCGTATTCAACCCGGCCGCACGACGGCAAGCTGTTGTTTCCGGGTGCGTTCAATCCTCTGCATCACGCACACCAGAGCATGCTGGACATCGCTGAGTCGAAGACCGGACTCACCGGCGCCTATGAACTCTCAATCATCAACGTAGACAAACCGATACTGGACTACGTGGAGATCGAAACCCGGCTGCAACAGTTCAACAACCCCGTGTGGCTCACCCGGCTGCCGACCTTCCTGGACAAAGCGCGCTTTTTTCCAGGCGCGAGCTTCATCGTTGGCACCGACACGGTGACGCGCATTATCGATCCAATCTACTACTGCAGCGGATCCGCGCGCGACGAGGCACTGGCCGAAATTGTCGATCTAGGCAGTCGTTTTATTGTGTTCGGACGGCTGATCGGCCGCACGTTTCACAGTTTGAGCGATCTCAACCTGCCGAGTGGATTTCGAACGATCTGCGACGAGGTCAGCGAGCAGGAATTTCACGAGCCGATATCTTCGACGGAATTGAGGAAAGGCTCGTAAGAGCAAACCAAGCTAACGGAGAGCCGGCTGTCTGGACCTTCGAGCAGCCGAATTTTCTATTCCCCAGCAATCAGTTGCCCAATACGGCTTCGATCTCGCTCACCAGAACCGCTGATCGATACGGCTTGCGGATCAATCTGACGCCTTGTTCGAGGTAAACGGTGAGATCAGGTAGTTCGGGCACCCTGATAGCCGGGGCCTTCGATACGAATGGCGGTCTTCCAGCGGCCGCTGCGAAACCGCAGCGTCAGCAGGATTGCCTTCAACACGTAGTCCCCCACCAGCGCCGCATAGACCCAGAACACGGGCACACCCATATAGGTTGCCAGCGCCGCAAGCCCGCAACGTACTCCGATCAAGCCCAGGAAGGTCGCCATCAGCGGAAACCGCGTGTCACCGGCTCCACGCAATGAACCACCGATGGAGAATTCAATCGCCATCAGCGGCGTCACTGCGGCCATGATGTAGATGAACTGCACCGTGTAGGTGATGGTCAGCGTTTCGTCGCCCAGAAAGAACCCGGCCAGCTCGTTGGCAAAAAGGGCAATCACGCCCCCCAGCGCACCCATCGAGAGAGCGGCCATGCCGGTCGCCCGCCAGCCTGCGCGGGACGCGCCCTCGAAATCGTTCGCACCCAGGTACTGACCCACCAGCGTAGCGCCGGCGATGGAGAACCCGAAACCTACGGTCATGCACACCATCAGCATGTTGGCGCCGATGTTGTACGCCGCAAACGCCTCGGTACCGTAGTAATTACCGATGAGCATCAGAAAAATGAAGAACCCCAACTGGAACACGAACTGCTCAACGGCCGCTGGATAACCAATGTTCATCAGCTGGCGCAAACGTTCCCTGCGCCACCAGCCGCCGCGGACATGCTTCACCCTGAACTTCTGTTTGACCCACAGACCAAGCAGCACCGCACCACCGATTGAAAACGAGATGCCCGCCGCGATGGCCGCACCCGCCACGCCCATCCGCGGGAATCCGAATTCACCGAATACGAACACATACAGCAGCGGCAGGTTTACCAGGTTGACGCCACCGCTGATCCACAGAGGCGACCATGCATCACCCGAGGCGCGCAACGCAGCACTGAGAATGAAGTTGATCGCGAAAGCAACGTTGAACAAACACAGCCAGCGAATGTTGTCTGACGCCATCTCGAGCGTGGCGGGATCCAGGCCGAATACACCGGCGATCGCCGGTGCGAAAAAAAAGCCGACCACCGTGACAAAAGCTGAAAATGTTCCGGCGAGCACCAGGGATGCCATCGTGACCCGGCTGGCTTCGGTGTAGTCACCAGCCCCCCAGGCCCGGGCAACCAGCGCGGTGGTGCCTGCGCTCACCGCCATCAGAATCGCCTGCATCGCGAAAAAGACCCGCTGGCCTGCGCCCACCGCGGCCAGCGCCTGGGCACCAAGTTCACCGACGAATTTGGTCTGCACCAAGCCAACGAATGTGAACGAGAGCATGCTGAGAATCGATGGGAACGCGAGTTCCCAGATTCCGGGGCGCTCAACGTCCATCTCCGCTGGCTGATCGGCCTCCTAATCGGGCGACTCAATTTGTTCCGACATCGACATTCGTGCGGTGTTTCACTCCTGGTGCGGTTGCGAGATCCACGATCTTCGCAGGTTGCTGTGGATCGTCATGTGTGACGACTGCTACTATCCCGGCTCGATTTTGGGCCCAAATGGGGATACGACAGTGACCGACTACAACGACATTGCGGTGACCCACGACGACTACGTCACCACCGTAGAAATCCGACGTCCGCCACACAATTTTTTCGACCACAGCCTGATCCGTCAAATAGCCGATGCGTTTTCGGCCGCTGACAACGATCAGGACTGCAGGGCGATTGTACTCGCCGCGCAGGGCAAATCGTTCTGCGCTGGTGCGAATTTCGGAAGCGGAAGCGACGACAACTCGGCCAGTAAGGATTTTACCGAGGAAGGCTTCAAGAACACCACCGGTATTCTCTATCGCGAAGGCGCCAGGTTGTTTGACAACAAGACCCCGATCATCGGCGCCATCCAGGGTGCAGCGATCGGCGGCGGCTTAGGGCTAGCGCTGGTGCCAGATTTTCGGGTCGCATGCCCACAGGCGCGTTTCGGCGCCAACTTCGTCAAGCTCGGGATTCATCAGGGCTTTGGCATCACTGTCACCTTGCCCAGATTGATCGGCCAGCAGGCAGCTAATCTGATGCTGCTGACAGGCAGGCGTATCGGCGGTGAAGAAGCCCTGACGCTGGGCCTCGTGGACGTATTGACCGACCAGGAGAATCTGCGCGACGAGGCCATGAAGCTGGCCCGGGAGATCGCTGAAAACGCACCGCTGGCAGTCACGTCGGTACGGGCGACCATGCGTGAGGGTCTGGCGCAGGCGGTGGTCGAGGCAACAGAACACGAACTGAAAGAGCAGCAGTGGCTGCGTGGCACGGAGGATTCCGAAGAAGGGATCCGAGCGGTATCCGAGCGCCGCGCCGGCAATTTCAAAGGTCGGTAGGAGGCCTTTCTGACGCCTTTCGGAGGGCCGAATCGGGAGACTCATATGCAACTAGGGAAACTCGGCGTCTGGTACTTCCTGGACGGCATGCCAGCGGCCGCGGCCGCAGATGCAGCCCAGCGGATCGAGAAACTCGGCTACAGCGCCCTGTGGATCCCAGAAACTGCGGGTCGCAACCCGCTCGTTCAGGCGTCCTGGCTATTGGCAAACACCAAGAAACTGATCCTGGCGACCGGCATCGCGAACATCTACCACCGCGAGCCGGGGGTTGCTGTCGCTGCCCAGAAGGCGCTGGCAGAGCAGTCCGGCAACCGTTTTCTGCTCGGCATCGGCGTTTCTCACAAGCCATTCGTCGAAGGCGTGCGCGGGCTCACGTATCGACCCCCGGTGGCCAGCATGCGCGACTATCTGAAAAAAATGGCCGTGGCCCCGTATCAAAGCGTGGAGCCGAGCGAAGAGCCACCCACCGTGATCGCCGCCCTCGGCCCGAAAATGTTGGAACTCGCCAGGGATCAGTGCACCGGGGCGCATCCTTACTTCGTTTCCCCCGAGCACACCTCGTTTGCGCGGAATATATTGGGCCCGGACAAGTGGTTGTGCGTAGAGCAGAAGGTGATTCTGGAACCCGATGCCGCCACGGCGCGCGACCTCGCACGACCAGTAGCCCAGATCTATGCGGGGTTGCCCAACTACCGAAACAACTGGCTGCGAATGGGTTTGAGTGAACGCGACCTCGAGAACGGCGGTTCTGATAAGTTCATCGACGCAACGTTTGCCTGGGGCACGGTCGACCAGATTCGCGCGCGCATTAACGAACATTTCGACGCCGGCGCAGACCATGTCTGCATACAGCCGGTCAACCCCAACGGTCAGTTCGGCGACCTGCATTGGGAAGCGCTGGAGGCGCTGGCTTCATGAATAACAGCGAGTTCGAGAACAAAGTCGTACTCGTCACCGGTGCCGCCGGGGCGCTGGGACGGGCAGTTGTCGCCCACTTCGCCGAGCGCGGCGCTCGCATTGCGGAACTCGACGTGCTGGAGATCGCCAGTGATCACTATTCGGCCACCTGCGATCTGACCAGTACCGTAGCCTGCCAACAGGCCGTGAGCGCAATTACCGCCGAACTTGGCGGCATCGATGTGCTGGCCAACATCGCGGGCGGGTTCACGATGGGTGAAACGGTACACGAGACCAGCGCGGAAACCTGGGATTTCATGATGGGGTTGAACGCCGGATCGGTGCTCAACATGGCCAGAGCCGTGGTACCGGTGATGATGGCCGCAGGCGCCGGAAAGATCATCAACATCGGCGCGGGGGCCGGCCAGAAGGGTGCCGGGCAGATGGGCGCCTACGGAGCTTCGAAGAGCGTGGTGATCCGCCTGACCGAATCCATGGCGGAGGAACTCAAGGAACACGGCATCAACGTGAACTGCATCCTGCCAAGCATCATCGATACCGAACGAAATCGCGTCGACATGCCGGATGCGGATTTCAGCAGATGGGTCGCGCCTAAAGCGATGGCAGAGGTGGTGGGATTTCTCGCCTCAGAAGCTGCGCAGCCGATCAACGGAGCGGCAATTCCTGTCGCCGGATTGAGTTAGTCCAATCTGCAGGAAACCAGCCGCGCGTTGAGCCTGCCGCTTACGCCTCAAAGCGCCCGTACCCGCCACGAAAGAACAGCAATGGCGCCGATTCAGCATTGAAGATCTGGAAGTACCGGACGCGTCCCACTGCAATGGTGTGATCGCCAGCATCATGCTCGGCCTCCAATTCACAATCGATGTAAGCGATCACTTCGGATAGAACCGGTGATCCGGTTGCACCTGGCTCCCAATCCAAGCTGGCAAACTTGTCGATCCCCGTCTGCGCAAAGACGTCACACACAGGTTTCTGATGGGCGGCGAGGATATTGATGCAGAAACTGCCCGAGTCGCGCAGTTTTGGCCAGCTGGTGCTGGTTTTACCCGGACACAAGGCCACCAACGGTGGATCCAGGGACAATGAACTGAAGGACTGGGCGGCAAATCCAGCGGGTTCCCCATCCAGGCAGCCCGTCGCGATGACAACGCCGGTGCAGAACTGACCCATGCTGGTGCGGAACCCGCGGTCGTCGAAATCCGCCATCGAAACTCCCGGAATTTTGCGAACGGCGGACTATAACGCCACGCCTCTCGCCTCGCCAATTGCACCGCCAGCCACACCGGCAAGGACGCCTGGCCAATGCGCCCGATTGCTTTAGAATCCATCGCCGATCGATCGTTACAACAGGAGACTCTCAATCGTAGCAAGCCTCGACAATTTCCGCGCGGAAGTCAGCGCCTGGCTGGAGAAAAACTGCCCACCAGGCATGCGCACCTCCACGCCGGAAGGTGAAACCGTTTGGGGTGGCCGCCGAGAGCAATTCATCAATCCCGATTCCCGTGTCTGGCTGGAGCGAATGGCCGAGCGTGGCTGGACCGCGCCCACCTGGCCAACCGCTTACGCTGGCGGCGGCCTGACGTCCGAAGAAAACCGTGTGCTGCAGGAAGAGTTGAGAAACATCAACGCTCGACCCGCCCTGCAGAGTTTCGGGATCTGGATGCTGGGGCCTGCGCTCCTCGAGTTTGCCAGCGAGGAGCAGAAGCTCGAGTATCTGCCGAAAATCATTCGCGGTGAGATTCGCTGGTGTCAGGGTTATTCCGAACCCAGCTACGGATCTGACCTCGCCGGTTTACAGACCAGGGCCGAGGACAAGGGCGACTACTACCTGGTGAACGGCGCAAAAATCTGGACGTCATTTGCAGATGAGGCCGACTGGATTTTCTGCCTGGTTCGCACCAATCCCGATGTCCCTAAGCATGAGGGCATCAGCTTTTTGCTCTTTGACATGGCGTCCGAAGGCGTGAGCACCTCGCCGATCGAATTGATCAGTGGATCCTCACCATTCTGTCAGACGTTTTTCGACGATGTGAAAGTACCCAAGGCGAATCTGGTGGGCGAGCTGAACAATGGCTGGACCATTGCCAAACGCCTGCTCCAGCATGAACGGCAAATGGTAGCCGGAATCGGCGGCGTGAGCGCCCTGGGCGGAACTGGACGCAGGCTGGAAGACGTCGCCAAGCGATACGTCGGAGAAGCCGAGGGGCGGATCGCCGACAACGCTTTGCGCAGCGGTATTACCGAGCATCGAATCAACGACCGTGCTTTCCAGCTGACCATGGCCCGAAGCGCCGAAGAAGCCAGGACCGGCGCCAGCAACGGCCATCTGGCCAGCATGCTCAAATACTTCGGCACCGAACAGAACAAGCGTAAATACGAACTCATGCTCGAAAGCATGGGTAGCCTGGGTCTTGGCTGGGACGGAGATGCGTTTAGCGACCGCGAGCTGACCACCACCAAGCAATGGCTGCGTTCCAAGGCCAATTCCATCGAGGGTGGCACCAGCGAGGTACAGCTGAACGTGATCGCCAAGCGCGTCCTGGGGTTGCCGGACTAGACTTTCGAGGCGATCAGCGGTTCCCGGTCAACGGCTCAATTTTTGGGTAAGCCATTGATTTTTAATAATTTACCCCAATATGGTTATCACGTTTTTACGGAGGAGACCTATGGAAACTATCATCGTACTCGTAGTCCTGGCGGTGCTCGTGTTCTGGGGCGTGGCTATCTACAACAGGCTTGTGACCCTCAAGAATCGCTTCAAGAACGCATTTTCGCAGATCGAGGTGCAGCTCAAGCGCCGTTACGACCTCATTCCGAACCTGGTGGAAACTGCTAAGGGCTACATGGAACATGAACGGGGTACCCTCGAAGCGGTAATCGCAGCGCGCAACCAGGCCGTGGCAGGACTGCAGGCCGCCGCCCAGGACCCTGGCAACGCGGATTCCATCAAGCAGCTTGCCAGTGCGGAAGGCGTACTCGGCGGTGCGCTTGGACGTCTCAACGTGGTGATGGAGGCGTATCCAGACCTGAAGGCCAACCAGAACATGATGCAGCTCTCCGAGGAACTCACCAGCACCGAAAACCGCGTGGCGTTCTCGCGCCAGGGGTACAACGACCAGGTAACCGAATACAACACGTACAAGCAGACCTTCCCGCCGGTAATATTTGCGGGAATGTTTGGCCACGTCGGCGACGCCGCACTGTTAGAGTTCGAAGACAGCGAGGCCATGCAGGCAGCCCCGAAGGTCTCGTTCAACTAACCGCTCGCGACCGCGTTGAACTTTTTTCAAGCCCAGGATACCGCGCGACGCAAGACCTGGCAGTTGGGCGCCTTGTTTGTGGCGGCGGTTGTCTCGCTCATTGTATTGACGAACGTGTTAGTCGCGGGCGTCTACTTGTGGGGCGGCAACTACGCGATGCCAGAATCGCGACCACTTGCTGATCTGATCGCCAGCATGTCACTCGAGTACTGGCTGCTGATCAGTGCCGGAGTGGTCGGCGTTATCGCGACGGCAGGTCTGTTCAAGTATCTGACGGTGAGAGGCGGCGGTAAAACCGTCGCTGAAGCGCTCGGCGGCCAGTTGATCCACCAGAGTACCAACGACCCGAAACAACGGCGCCTGTTGAACATCGTCGAAGAGATGGCCATCGCAGCGGGCGTGCCGGTACCCCCCGTCTACCTCATCGGTGAACCGAGCATCAACGCATTTGCCGCAGGCTTCAGCGTTGACGATGCCGTCATCGGAATCAACCAGGGCACGATTGATCACCTGACCCGGGATGAACTGCAGGGAATCGTCGGGCACGAGTTCAGCCATATCCTCAACGGCGACAGTCGCATCAACCTGCGCCTGATCGCGATGCTGCACGGCATCGTTTTCATCGGGATCATCGGCTACGGAATTTTGCGCGGTTCGATGATGAGCGGCAGATCGCGCCGCGGCAACTCCGAAGGCGGGCTGCCGATCCTCGCTCTGGGACTCGGGTTGATCATCATTGGTTATTCCGGCACGTTCTTTGGCAACCTCATCAAAGCCGCGGTCAGCCGTCAGCGTGAATATCTGGCGGACGCAGCGGCCGTTCAGTTCACCCGTAACCCGAGCGGTATTGCCAATTCGCTGAAAAAGATCGGCGGATTGCCGGTGGGCTCCGCAATGGGCGGGGCCGCCGCGCAGGAGGTCAGCCACATGTTCTTCGGCCAGCCTGCGCACCTGTTCATGAACGGCCTCATGGCTACACATCCACCGCTGGAAGCGCGCATCCGAGCCATCGAACCCGGCTGGACCGGAAGTTTCGAGCGCGTCTCAACCCCACCCACGGAACAACTCATCAGTCAGTTTGCAGGAGCCGATCCCGCACGCGCCTACGCCGCCGACACCATCAGCGTGACGCTTGCGGCGCCCGATATCAGTGAAGCCGTAGGGCGGCTGAATCAGGCCAGCCTTGACAGCGCGATCGGAATCATCAGCACCATGGATCCACTGCTGCGCGACGCCGCGCACGATGCCTGGGCGAGCCGCGGTCTCATCTACGCGATGCTGCTGGATGCAGATGGTCCGCTTCGCGAGCAACAACTCGCATACCTCAACGACCACGCCGAGACTGGCGTTCCCGAGCACGTGCACCGATTGCAGCACGCGGCGCAATCCCTTGATGAGCCGCACAAGCTGACTCTGGTGGAAATGGCCATGCCGGCGCTGAAAGAGCTTTCAGATCCTCAGTTTCGAACGTTCATGAACAACACGGTGGCGATCATCAAATCCGATGGACACATCGATCTGTTCGAATGGGTATTGCACCGACTTTTCGTCAAGGAGCTGCGCCCACATTTCGACGGTCCGCAACGAATTTCGGCCCGCTACGGATCCGTGGAACAGATATCCGATCACGCTGTAACGCTGCTCTCGGCGCTGGCCCGCAATGGCCACCACGAAACCAACGAACAAATGACTGCTTTTCGCGCTGGCATGGATGATCTCGAGCTGGTCGGAGAATACCAAGCTGCTGAAGATCAAAACTTCACGCGTCTGAACGATGCATTGAAATCACTGCGGGCCTTGAAACCGCTGGCGAAGCCCAGGCTCATCAAGGCTTGTGCTGCGGTGGCGCTGGCCGACGGGCACGTCAGCGGGCGTGAGGGAGCTATGCTTCAGGGAATCGCAGCAACTTTGGACTGCCCATTGCCACCATCGATCTATCATGCGACCCCAGCACATGACTGAGGCCGCGGACACCGGGGCTGAAACCACCCAGCTCGCCGCCGTCGACCTGGGCTCAAACAGTTTTCATTTGCTGGTGGTACTGGAGACCAACGGGCGCATTCAAGTGCTCGACACCATCAAGGAAATGGCTCGGCTGGCGGAGGGCCTGGACGAGAAGAACCGCCTGTCCGATCCGGTCGCTGAACGTGCGCTGGCTTGTCTCGAAAGATTCGGCCAACGTTTGCGAAGCCTGCAGCACCGCAACGTCCGCATCGTGGGAACGAACACGCTGCGCCAGGCGCGTAATATTCAGCCGTTTCTGGAGAAGGCCGAAGCCGCGCTGGGGCATCCGGTAGAAGTCATTTCCGGACGAGAAGAAGCACGCCTGATCTATCTCGGCGTATCGCACTCGATAGAGGATAGCTACGATCGACGACTGGTCGTTGACATCGGTGGCGGCAGCACGGAGCTGATTCTCGGCCGGCATTTCGACGCGGAACAGACAGAAAGTATCTCCATGGGTTGCGTCAGTATGTCGCGAGCCAGCTTCGGCGACGGGAGAATTTGCGCCGGCCAGTTCAATCAGGCTGTTGATGTTGCCTGCCAGGAACTCGCCCCGTTTGCACGCACCTTCGAACGTGACAACTGGGGGACCGCAATCGGAGCTTCCGGTACCATCCTTGCCACCCAGGAAGTTCTGTCGCAAATGAGCGGCGAACATTCCGCCATCAGCCTCGATGGGCTCGAATCCATCAAGAAGATCCTGATCGATGCGCGCCACGTCGACAAGGTTTCCATTGCGGGTCTTCCCGCCGAACGCGCGCCCATCTTCGCCGGGGGTCTGGCCATTCTGCTGGCCATTTTCAAGACCCTGGGAATCGAGACTATGCAGGCCACCAATGGTGCTCTACGCGAAGGTCTGCTCTACGATCTGCTCGGGCGCGTGCAGCACCATGACGTTCGGGAAAACAGCGTCAGGGATCTATGCACGCGCTACCACATCGACTTGAACCACGGACGCCGTGTGCGCGAACTGGCCATCTCATTGCTGGCGCAGGTGGCCGTAGACTGGGGTTTGACCGATCCGAGCCACCAGCTGCTGCTCGGATGGGCGGCAGAATTGCACGAGATCGGCATGGACATTGCCCACAGCCAGTACCACAAACATGGCGGTTACCTTCTGCAGCACATGGATCTGCCCGGCTTTTCCAGGCTCGATCAGATGAAACTGGCTTCCATCGTCAGATCGCACCGGCGTAAGTTTCCGACCGAAGAAAGCGCGTACGCCGAACACACGATCCGGCTGGCAGTGCTGCTGCGAATTGCGGTAATGCTGCACCGCAATCGACTCACCCAACCATTGCCCCACATCGCGATCGCAACCCATGGCAAGCAGGTCTCGCTCGGATTTCCGAACAATTGGCTCGTCGATCACCCGCTAACCCAACTGGATCTGGCCCAGGAAGCCAAATATCTGGCCAGCATCTCCATGAAGCTGGAGATCGACGCCGACCAGATCCAGCCAGGCTCAGTCCCCGGCTAACTCCGCCAGCAATGCCTCCTGAGCGCTCTTGCGTTTATCTCTGGCGACGCTGAGCCGCCGGTAGCTGCCATCTGACTGCAGGACCCAGGCCTGACAATTGTCGCCAAGATAGCGGCGGCACTCGCGCATGATGCGTTTCTTGATGGATTCATTCTCCACCGGAAAGCAGGTCTCGATGCGATCAAAAAAGTTGCGTCCCATCCAATCCGCGCTGGACAGATACAAGCGCGAGTCGCCGCCGTTTTCAAAATAGAAAACCCGCGTGTGCTCGAGAAACCGCCCGACGATGGAACGCACCTCGATGTTTTCCGACACCCCTTTCACGCCAGGGCGCAGTGAGCACATGCCTCTAACCACGAGATCGATCTTCACTCCAGCTCGACTCGCCTCATACAACGCCTGGATTACCTGTGGCTCGATGAGGGAATTGATCTTGGCAAAGATCC
>JAYGEV010000470.1:0-1661 GCA_046582225.1 Pseudomonadales bacterium | reverse complement strand
CGTGTGCTCTTCCGATCTGTGGCGCATGCCGCCCGAGCAGCTCGAAGATGCGATGCGGACCTACTGGAACGCCGGCATGAAAATTCACCTGCATGTCACCGGCGATCTTGGCCTGGAGCTGGGTCTGGACATCCTCGAGCTACTGCAATGGGAGCGCCCCCGGTTCAATCACGGCTTCACTTTTGAGCATTTCGGGTTCTCCACGCCCGAGCAGGTGGATCGCATCGCGGCGCTGGGCGCGAGCGTATCCGCCAACGTCTACTATCTGCACGAACTGGGCGACATCTACGCCCGCGAAGGAATCGGCTACGAACGCGCCAGCCAGATGGCGCGGCTGGGCGCATGCTTCAGACGCGGAATTCGCACCACCCTGCATTCGGATTTCACGATGGCGCCCGCCGAGCCGTTGAACAGCGCCTGGGTCGCGGTGAATCGGTTGAACTGCGAAGGCGAAGTGATGTGCGCCGAAGAGCGACTGAGCGCCGAACAGGCATTGGCCGCAATCACCATCAACGCCGCACACGTGATCGGTCGCGCCGATGAGGTGGGTAGCATCAGGGCCGGAAAACTTGCCGATTTCACGGTCCTGGCAGAAGACCCCCTTGCCGTGCCGCCCGCACACATCAAAGACATCGCGATCCTCGCTACGGTTTTTGAAGGCAAACCGTTTCCTATCCAGAACTCCGAGAGATGATTCCCCTCAGCGTACTCGGCGGCTACCTGGGTGCCGGAAAAACTACCATCCTGAACAACCTTCTGAACGCAGATCACGGGCGTCGCATCGCGGTACTGTTAAATGACTTCGGCGCGGTGAACATCGACTCCGCACTGGTCGATACCAAGGCAACCCGTAAGCAGGATGTCCCCATCCTCGAACTCAGCAACGGGTGTGTCTGCTGCCGCGTGCAGGACGACCTCGGGGTGGCGCTCGAGTCGATTCGCGAAGCCCGTATCGATCACGCCATCATCGAGGCCAGCGGGGTTGCGCTGCCGGGCAAAATTGCCGACTACGGCAATACCTGGCCTGGCTATCGGCTGGCCGGAACGCTGGTCGCCGTAGACGCCAGCAACATCGAAAAACAACGTACCGACAAATTTATCCGTCACCTGGTAACCGATCAGATCGCCCAGGCCGATCTGCTGCTGGTTACCAAGCTCGACCTGATGCCTCCACGCGACGCCCAGATTGTGTTGGACAGCTTGTTGAAGCCATACGTACAGTCGGTCAACGGCGACCTCCCCTTCGATCTGCTGTTGGATCCGCCGGCAGTTGTTACAAACACGGAACGCGCTGGCGCGCTACCCGAACATCCACATTTCCTCGCATTCAACGCCATCGCAGACGGACCGGTAGAACGCGAGGCAATCGCAAAGCTGCTCCAAGCCCTGCCTTCCGGGGTGGTGCGCGGCAAGGGTTGGTTTCATGACAAGGCCAACAAGCCCTGGCTGGTTCAGTGCGTCGGAGATCGCAGGACGATCACACCGTGGGAAGCCAGCCGCACGGTGCGAGGGACATCGTTGCTGTTCGTCGCGGTCACCGACCATACTCCGCCGGACGCAATCGCCAGCCTGATCGGTCAAGCCACCGGTGCGGATTCGGTCAGCTGGTCGTAGCCAGACGCACGTGGGCGAATACCAGGATTACGGCCATTACCAGCTCG
>JAYGEV010000415.1:0-8688 GCA_046582225.1 Pseudomonadales bacterium | reverse complement strand
CAAACATCTCCGGAACGTAGAACACCACAACGCAGAAGAAGAACAGGAACATCACGATCGCCGGCAGATCGTGACCAATGGTGTAGTAAGGATGAAACGGGATGCCGTCACGAGGGATGCCATTGGCATCCTTATTGCCTTTGATCTCAACACCATCAGGATTGTTCGAGCCAACGTGGTGCAGGGCGACGATATGAACGAACACCAGCATCACCAGCACCAGCGGCAACGCAGCGACGTGAAGGGCAAAGAACCGATTGAGCGTGATGCCGGACATCAAAAAATCGCCGCGAACCCATTCCATGAGGTCAGCACCAACCACGGGGACGGCCCCGACCAGTGACACGATGACCTGAGCACCCCAGAACGACATGTTGCCCCAGGGCAACAGATAGCCGAAAAATCCCTCCATCATCAGACAGACGAAGATGGCCATTCCGATCAGCCACAGCAGCTCCCGGGGTTTTCGATACGAGCCATACATCAGGGCCCGGAACATATGCAGGTAGACCACAATGAAGAACGCGGACGCCCCGGTAGAATGCAGGTAGCGCAGCAGCCAGCCATATTCCACGTCACGCATGATGTACTCGACAGACGCAAATGCACCTTCGCCGCTCGGGACATAGTTCATCGTGAGCCAGATCCCGGTCACCAGCTGCAGCACCAGAACCACGATTGAGATCACGCCGAACAGATACCAGAAGTTGAAGTTCTTCGGCGCGTAGTACTTCGACATGTGGTATTCGAAGGTTTCTGTCGCCGGGAAACGTTCGTCGATCCAGCCCATGAAGTTGCCAAACGCCTGGGCAATCTTTCCTGTCTGCGGTTGCTCCATTACGCCGTCTCCTCGCCTATCCGATGACCACGACCGTGTCGCTAGTGAACTCATAGGGTGGTACTGGCAGATTGTCCGGCGCGGGCACGCCCTTGATAACTCGACCTGCCAGATCGAAGACGGAGCCATGACAGGGACAGAAAAAGCCGCCCTGCCAGTTCGGATCGAAGGGTTCCGGCTTTACCTCGCCGTAGTATTTGGGCGAACAGCCAAGGTGTGTGCACAAGCCCAGATAGATCCCAATCTCCGGCCGGCTCGAGCGCCAGGCATTTTGCGCGTATCCAGGTTGTTGCGCGACGTTTCTGGAATCTGGATCAGCGAGTTTGTCGTTGTCCTGCTCCAGGACGCTCAACGCACCCTGGTCGCGGAAGACGATGAACACCGGTTTGCCTCGCCAGGCCGGCGTCGGTCCCAGTATCTCGCCTGGACGAAGCTTGCTGAAATCGATCACAACCGGGGCGCCAAGTGCTCGCGCTCGCGCGCTTGGATTCCACGAAGCAACGAAGGGCACTGCCGCTCCTACGATGCCGAGCCCGCCCACCACTGCGGACGCTCCGATTAGAAAATAGCGCCGTTCCTTGTTGACTTTGCTCGGGTCCAGACTCTCGGGTCCCGCCGCATTTTCAACCGCACCTGATTCAGCGCTCAATGCTTACTCCAGCAATTTTTTCAGCCGCGAATTCTAACATAGGCGGCATTGCGGACACCCCAGGAACCAGGGCGCGCCGGTCATTTGGACGTATTGGCAGCCCGCTTTGATGCGATCTCCGAAGCTGATTGTTTAGCGCTTGGAGAATTGAGGACGCTTGCGAGCCTTGCGCAAGCCCACCTTTTTGCGTTCGACTTCGCGCGAGTCGCGGGTAAGGAATCCGGCACGTCGCATCGAAACGCGGAGACTTTCGTCGTGCTCGACCAGCGCGCGCGCAATACCGTGACGAATCGCCCCGGCCTGTCCCGATGTGCCGCCGCCACGGACTGTTATCTGTATGTCGACATTGTCAGTAAGTTCCGCGACTTCCAGCGGCTGGCGCACGATCATGCGGGCCGTCTCACGGCCAAAGTATTCCTCCAGCGTGTGCTTGTTGACGGTAATGTTGCCGCTACCCGAACTGATGAATACCCGGGCTGTCGAGGTTTTTCGTCGTCCAGTGCCGTATGTCCGGTCAGCTGCCATGCGCTAGCGCTCCATGCCTGTGAGGTTCTGCACAACCTGCCTGCAAAAATTTCCTGCTCATAGTTCCAGCGCTTCGGGTTGTTGCGCGCTGTGCGGATGCTCGGAACCCGCATAGACTTTCAGTTTTCGAAACATCGCCCGACCGAGAGGGTTGCGGGGCAACATACCTTTCACGGCCTTTTCAATGATCCGCTCGGGGTGTTTGTCGCGCAGGTGTTCAAAGCTGATTCCCTTGATGCCACCCGGGTAGCCGGTGTGTGAATAATAGATCTTATCAGTGGTTTTCTTGCCGGTGACTTTGATCTTTTCCGCGTTGACCACGATCACATAGTCACCGGTGTCAACGTGGGGCGTGTACTCGGGCTTGTGCTTGCCGCGCAGGCGCCGAGCCACCTCTGTAGCCAAGCGGCCCAGAACCTTGTCTTCGGCATCTACAACCAACCACGAACGCTGCACATCCTGCGCCCGCATGCTTACGGTTTTCATAAACCCTGCAATAATTGCCTGGAATTTGGGAGCGCGAATGTTAGCGAAGGCCTCGCGCCTTTACAACCGCCAGGGTTCACGCACTTACCCCCGGTGGGACCGCGCCAGGTATTCGTGTGAACGCATCTCCAGCAGCCGGCTGGCCGTGCGCTCGAACTCGAACCGCAGGCGATCACCCTGATAAATCTCCGCGGGCTGAGCCTCGGCAGAGAGGATCAGCTTGACATCATGATCGTAGAATTCGTCCACCAGGCTGATAAAACGCCGCGCGGCGTCCTCATTTCGGGTGCTGAAGCACGGCACCCCGCTGATCAGCACCGCATGGTAAATCCGGGCAAGCTCGATGTAGTCGTTCTGACTGCGCGGGCCCTCACACAGCTCAGAGAAATCGAACCAGGCCACGTCTTCGGCCACACAACGCGCACAAATTATCCGCCCCTCGATTTCAAGCTCCACGTCGAATTGCGGCAGTTCCGGCGCAAGGGCGTCAAAACTGCGCTTCAGGCTGCGTTCCGCCTCGGCATCCAGGGGCGCATGGTAAATTTCCGCACGCTCCAGCACCCGCAGCCGGTAGTCCACCTGAACTTCGATCTGATAGACCCGGGTATGCGCCTTCAGCTGCACAATAGCAGGAAGAAATCGCCGCCTCTGCAGGCCGTTTTCGTAGAGCCTGTCAGGCTCAAAGTTCGACGTGGCAACCAGCGTAACACCTCGCTCAAACAGCGCCCCAAGCAACTCTCCAAGAATCATCGCATCGCCAATGTCCGAAACGAACAGTTCATCGAAACACAAAACACGCGCCTCGCTCGCGAACCGCTCGGCCACGGCTTGGAGCGGATTTGGCGTGCCCGCCAGCTCATTCAGGTCGCGGTGCACGCGCTGCATGAACCGATGAAAATGCATGCGCATTCGGTCATCTTCGGGAAGGCACTCGTAAAACAGATCCATCAACAGCGTCTTTCCACGGCCAACGCCTCCCCACAGGTATAGCCCCTGCAGAGGATGCTCACGGGTCCGATTCAACGCGCGGTGAAACACTCGAAAACGAGTCCGCAGCAGTGCTCGCAGAGCGTTCAACATCGATCTTTCGCGCCGCCGTCTGCGCTGCTCCAGCCGCTGATAGAGCGCCTCGAGCAACTCCACCACGCGGCGTTGGGCTGGATCCTCCACAAAGCCGTTGCTGTGAAGCAGTTGTTGGTATTTTTCTACCGGCGACATTGAGCAGACTTTAGCCGGTCAATTGGGAGCTGCGCAATCCAGGAGGAGCTGCCACGGTCCGCGCGCTATGCTCGCGTTCGTTCGATATGTATTCGTACCTGCCCTGGTTTGCGGAGCCGTGGGGCTCGCGGTCATGCTGCTCGGCCAACTCTATGAACCCGCAGGCAAGCCCGGCTATGCCTCGGCGGTGAAACGCGCCGCTCCGGGTGTGTGGCCATATGCAGAGCTCGCTGGGCCCAGGCGTCGTCGTGCGGGAGGACGGCTACGCCGCGGCAGGCAACTGTCTTTAAACGCGCTGGCTGGCGAACGCCCCACTCCGATTCGTTAGCCGATCACAGATCGGCTATCGGCTATCGATTGTGATCGAATCCCTTCACGCGAGCTTCGGCAGCACGGGCGTGCGCTTCCAGACCCTCGCCGTGTGCGAGCGTCGCAGAAACCCTCGCAAGCCGCTCCGAGCCGGACGGGCTCAGTCGGATCACCGAACTGCGCTTGATGAAATCGTAGACCCCAAGTGGCGACGAAAACCGCGCAGTCCCGTAAGTCGGCAGAACATGACTGGGGCCGGCGGCATAGTCGCCGATGACCTCCGGCGAATGGGCACCGATGAAGATGGCGCCCGCATTCTTTACATCTGCGAGCAAGGCATCTGGGTCGGCGACCGCGAGCTCCAGATGCTCCGGCGCAACGCGGTTAGCGACCGCAATGCACTCAGCCAGATCGCAAGCCTCGATCAGCGCCCCGCGCGCCGCAAGCGAGTTCCGAATGATATCCGCGCGTGTTCGCTCCGCCAGCAATCGCGACATTGCTGCATATACGCGCTCGATATATCCGGCGTCGGGGGAAATCAGGATCGCCTGGGCAGAGGCGTCGTGTTCAGCCTGGGAAAAAAGATCCAGCGCCAGCCAGTCCGCGGGGGCGCTGCCGTCGCCAACCACGAAAACCTCGCTCGGACCGGCGATGACATCAATGCCAACCACGCCGAACACCAGGCGCTTTGCCGCCGCTACGAACGCGCCCCCTGGCCCAACGATCTTATCGACCCTGGTGATGGTCTGAGTACCGTATGCGAGCGCCGCGATGGCCTGAGCGCCACCGACCGCAAAAGCCCGGTCCACGCCCGCGAGGTGCGCCGCTGCGAGTACGAGAGGCGAGCGAACGCCGTCCGGCGTGGGAACGGTCATCGTAATCTCGCCGACCCCAGCAACCCGCGCCGGGATAGTCGTCATCAAAACTGTCGAAGGATATGCGGCCTGTCCACCGGGCACGTATACGCCGACTCGCTCCAGCGCCGTAACCCGCTGGCCGAGGCGGTTTCCGTCGGAGTCGGTGTATTCCCAATCATCCTGAACCTGCCGCTCGTGGTAGTCACGGATACGCTCTGCGGCGAGCGTCAGCGCGCTCGCTTCGGCAGCATCAAGACCCTCATAGGCTGCAGCAAATTCGGCGGGCGTGATCTCCAATGCCGCCACATCGGTACACTCCACGCGATCAAACCGACTGGTGAGCTCGATGATCGCAGCATCACCACGTGCCCGCACATCAGCGATGATCGCGCCCGCGGTCCCGGCAACCTCATCGGCTTCACTGACATCCCACCGCAACAGATCGTCCAGCCGGTCGCTAAAGTCTGCGTCGGTTGTCTTCAGCCGGGCAATGGCCAACCCTGTGTCGGCAGCGCTCATGACACTACCTCGCGCAAGCTCTCCACCAGCGCCTGGACCTCGTCAAATCGAGTCTTCATCGCGGCGCGATTGACAATGACCCGCGAGGTAATCTCCGCGATGGTTTCCAGTGGTACCAGCCCATTGGCCCGCAACGTGTTTCCGGTATCGACGATGTCGACGATGCATTCCGCCAGATCCATCAGCGGTGCAATCTCCATGGCGCCGGCGAGCTTGATGATGGACACCTGCCGCGCTTCAGCCTCAAAATATCGGCGCGCGATTCTGGGGAACTTGGTCGCCACTCTGAGCTTGCCGGTGCCGAGGCTAACGCCCTCAGGAGCCGCGACCATTATGCGACAGTGTCCGATCGCCAGATCCAGTCGTTCGTAGTAACCGGCGCCGCCACCGTGCTCCAGCAACGTATCCTTGCCCACAATCCCCACATCAGCGGCCCCGTACTCCACGTAGGTGGGCACGTCGGACCCACGCATGACCACCAGCCGGTGGCCGCCGGAGCGGGTTTCAAAAATAAGCTTGCGGCTCTTGTGTGGATCGTCGAGCGGTTCGATTCCAGCAGCGGCCAGCATTGGCAGACACTCGTTCAGTATCCGCCCCCGATTCAGCGCGATGGTCAGCCCCATGCCATTCTCCGCTTCAGCGCGACACACGCTGGACTTGAGCGCCCAGCAGTTTGAGCTTTTCCTCGATGGTCTCATAGCCCCGATCGATGTGGTAAATCCGATCGATCAGCGTCGTGCCTTCAGCCACCAGTGCTGCAACCACCAGGCTGAAGGAAGCCCGCAAGTCTGTTGCCATGACCGGCGCGCCCTTCAGCACAGGCACGCCGTGAACGATGACCATGGATGGGCCGTGCTGTTCGATGTCTGCACCAAGCCTGGAGATTTCCTGAACGTGCATGAAGCGATTTTCGAAGATCGTCTCGCTGACCCGACTGGTTCCCTCCGCGATCGCATTCATCGCGAGATACTGCGCCTGCATGTCCGTCGGAAAACCTGGATACGGCGCCGTTTCTATATCGACAGCCAGCGGTCGCGAACCATGCATGTCAAGTTCGATCCAATCGGACCCACACTCTATTTCAGCCCCGCTTTCGCGCAGTTTGTCGATCACCGTCGTGAGCGTCTCGGGCCTCGTATCGAGAAGTTTCACGCTGCCACGGGTAGCTGCTGCGGCGATGAGATACGTCCCCGTCTCTACGCGGTCGGGCATGACCCGATACTCGCACCCGGCAAGCTCGGTAACCCCCTCGATCTCAATGACCGGTGTGCCGTGCCCGCTCACCCGCGCTCCCATCGCGTTGAGGAAGTCACCCAGATCCACAACCTCCGGCTCGCGGGCGGCGTTGCGCAATCTGGTAACGCCCTGGGCGAGTGTAGCGGCCATCATCAGATTTTCGGTACCGCCCACGGTAACCACGTCGAACTTAAAATCTGCCGCCTGCAGTCGACCTCCAACCTGGCCACGCACGTAACCATCGTGGACGACGATTTCGGCGCCGAGTGCTTCGAGCCCTTTGAGGTGCTGATCGACGGGGCGGGCGCCGATCGCACATCCGCCCGGCAGTGATACTTCGGCCTCACCATAGCGGGCAAGCAACGGACCCAGAACCACAAAGGATGCGCGCATGGTCTTCACCAGATCGTAGGGAGCGCGCAGCTGCTGCAGATTCTTAGTAGACACCTGCACGTTGAGCTTCTCATCGACAATGACCTCTGCGCCCATGCAACCCAGCAGTTCGATCATCGTGGTGACGTCATGGAGGTGGGGTACGTTGCTGATGACCACAGGATTCTCAGCCAGCAGCGATCCCGCGAGTATCGGCAGCGCCGAGTTCTTTGCACCGGATATCCGCAATGTGCCGCACAAAACGCGGCCGCCGCTGATCAGCAACTTATCCATAGACAATCCTCGAACGGGTATCCCCGATCCTTAAGGAGCCGCCTCGTCGGGCACCAGGGCGCGGATGGTCACCGCGTGCAGCCGACCATCGGCTATAAACGAGTCGATACACGCATACACTGCCTGCTGTTTTTGAACTCGACTCATGCCCTGGAACACATCGCTGACAACGGTAATGGATGCCCGGTTGCCTTCAAGCACCACCTCCACAGCTGGCACATCGGTGCCCCGGGCGAGTTGTTGTCGAATGCTGGCTGCGATCTCTTCGTTCAACGTACTTTCGATCCGCTAGCCCCGCAGCGGCAGAATGCGGCTGAGACCGCTCACCTCGATGATGCTCAGCAGTTCCGCGGGTGCTCCAGCATAAACGATCGACCTGCCACACGCATGTGCATAGCGGAACCAGGACATCAGCAAAGCGACCACCGCGCTGTTGAATTCCACCAGGGGAGACAGATCGAAAACAGCTTCGCCCGCGCTTTGATCCAGGTAGGACTCGCCGGCCTGGCGGACCTCGACCAGACTGTCGAAGCTGACGGCGCGGGGCAACTCAAAAGGGTCGACGCTCAAGACGCCTCGGCCGTTGTGCGTGCCCCATCGTCCTCGGTGTCTTTGTCGCTGGCTTGATCGTTTCCATCGGTAGCCAGCAGGTTGGCCCATGCATCAATTACCGCATCCAGGCTGCCCCCATACTTTGCATCCTGTGCAGCGCTCGAAAACTGACTGCGGTAGGTAAGGCCGATGTTGACGCCATTGATGATGATGTTGCGCATTCGCCAGGCTTCGTCCTTGCCCAGCGCCATTGAATAAACGATCGGGTAGACCTCGCCGTTGCTCAAGCGGATCTCCATCTTCACGTTTTTCCGACGTGGGCTACGCTGCGGTCGCTGCGAAGGGGCGAGGGTTATCTCGCCGTCATCCAACTCGCCGAGCATCAGCGCATAGGATCTGACAAGACCCCACTTGAACACGTCGGCAAACCGTTCGCGCTGCTCGGCACTGGCGCCTTTGTAGTGGGCGGCCATAACGCTGCGCGCAAAACCCTTGAAATCAACAACCGGCCGCAGCAACGCTTCGACCTCCACGAAGAACCGTTCCGGATCCTCCTTCACGTAGTCTCGTGACTGCTCAATCAAGCTCAAAAGGTCATCCGTGATTCGTTCGATCACCGCGTCTGGAGATTCCGCTGCCAGTGGCGCGGGCTCCGCAGCCAGAACGCTAGAGACGTTGAGAACAGCGAACAGCAAAGATAGTCCGATGACTCTATGCAGCACCATCAAGACGATCCCAGCCGCGTGACCAGATCACCAATCAGGTTTTCCAGAACCAACGCGCCTTGTGTATCCATGATGTAGTCCCCGTCGCCGAGCATTTCCTCGTCCGCC
>JAYGEV010000325.1:0-1721 GCA_046582225.1 Pseudomonadales bacterium | reverse complement strand
TGAGCTGTGTGCCGGGTGGTTCCGGGGCTCATACCCGCCTTCAGGTGATGGATGAGTTCTAGGTACGCCAGACGATCAAACCCTGATTCCTGAATAAGAGGCACGCTCAGCATGGCACCGACATCCGCCAGAGATCATCTGCAACTAGGCGACCGCGGTTATCTCTGGCTGGTCGGCTCCACCGCAGCGATCGGTGGCTTCCTTTTCGGTTACGATACCGGGGTAATCGGCGGCGCGATGCCCGCTCTGGAAAAGCATTTCCAGATGGATGCCTTACAGCTCGGCTTTTCTGTGGCCAGCGTTTTCGCCGGAGCAATCCTGGGTGCGCTTTGCGGAGGCTTTCTGAGCGACCTCCTCGGGCGGCGCCGCGTCCTGACTGTTACCGGTGTGGCTTTCCTCGTCTCAGCCCTGCTTACCGGCCTCGCCCAGACAGTCACGCAGTTCGACGTGGGGCGCTTCATCGGCGGGATTGGTATCGGCATATCGCTGCCCATCGTAGGCGTGTACCTCGCCGAGATCGCGCCGGCCAGGCTGCGCGGACGGGTCGTGACCCTGAACCAACTCGTCATCACATTCGGGATCCTGGTGTCCTACATCGTCGGCTCGGCGACCAGCAACATCGGCGACGAATTGTGGCAACTGGAAAGCTCTTGGCGTTGGGCGTTCGGCAGCCAGGTTTTGCCAGCCGCGCTTTTCATCGGCGCCCTGCAGCTGATCCCGGAGAGCCCGCGTTGGTTAATCCAGCAGGGGCGTGTTGACGAGGCGATGGCAATCATCGCCCGGGTGGAAGGCACACAAGCAGTAAGCGGGATGGTTGGTGAGATCAAGCAGGTGATCGACGCCGAAAACGTCTCGATTCGCCAGCTTTTCAGCCCCGGCCTGCGCACGGCGATGATGATCGGCATCATGCTGACTGTGTTCGACCAGATCACGGGCATCAACATCGTGATCTACTACATCCAAAAGATTCTGCTTCAGATCGGCTTTACCGAAGAGCAGGCGTGGCAGGGAATGCTGGCCGTTGGCCTGGTCAATTTCCTCACAACGATCCTCGCGCTGGCTATCGTAGATCGAGTGGGTCGCAAGCCTCTGCTCACGTACTGCCCCCTGGCCATGGGTGTGTGCATGTTTCTCGTGGGGCTACAGTTCTGGACCGGAATATTTCCGCCCGTCTCCGTGCTGTTTTTCATCCTAGTCTATCTGTTCTTTTACGCGTTGGGGCCTGGCCCGGTCGCTCTGCTGATCTTGTCGGAGATCTTTCCGACCCATGTCCGCGGCAAGGCCGTTGGCATCTGCACCATTTTCCTGTGGGTGGGCACATACCTTGTTTCCGAGCGGTTTCCGACCTGGCTCGTCTGGTCGGAGGCGGGGACGTTCTGGGCGCTCGCCGGCGCGTGCCTGCTGTACGCCCTGTACTCCTGGCGCGTGATCCCGGAAACAAAGGGCAAGACGCTCGAGCAGATCGAACAGCATTGGGAATCTCTGCGCCGCAGAAGTCGACCGTCAGCTAGCGCGGAACCGGAGGCAGACTGATCATGATCTACTCAACATTTTTCCGGAGGGCAAAACAGATGAGCGGACGAGCCGCGCTGTCTATGCCGTTGATTATTTTGTTTGCGCTGATTGGATCCAACGGGTGCGAGGTCAGTGAAACCAGGAACCCGAACGAGGTGGAGGTGATCAGGGATCGATGGGGCATCGCTCACGTCTATGCCGAATCC
>JAYGEV010000031.1:0-6956 GCA_046582225.1 Pseudomonadales bacterium | reverse complement strand
TTTGACTGCGCGCGTTCTCTGTCTCCTGCTCGATGAACTCCAACATCGACGAATGCATCGTGAACGGCGCCTGCAACAGCCGTTTCAAACGGCTGGTTTTACCCATGGATGTCAGCTGCTGAAAAACCTGCTGTACGTCTTCGCCGATCTCCGCATCGCACGTGAACAAGCCGTAGTCGGTATACAAGCGCGTGGTGCGGGTATGGTAGTTGCCTGTACCCAGATGCACATAACGGCGCAACGCACGACCTTCCCGACGAATTACCATGCTCATCTTTGCGTGGGTCTTATGACCAACCACCCCATAGACAACCTGAGCACCGGCGCCTTGCAGGTGGTTGGCAAGTTCAATGTTGGCCGCTTCGTCGAAACGGGCCCGCAGCTCGATGACCACCAGGACTTCCTTACCACTGGCGGCTGCGCCGGTCAGCGCCTCCACCACAGCCGATTCAGTTCCCGCGCGATACAGCGTCTGGCGGATAGAGACAACCTGGGGATCAGCCGCCGCCTGGCGCAAAAAATCAACAAACGGCGCAAATGAATCGAATGGATGGTGCAGCAGTACATCACCCATTCTGATGGCTTCGAACATGTCGCTGGCGTTTCGCAGCCGAGCGGGGATGCCCGGAGTGAAGCCCGGATACTTGAGCTCCGGTCGATCCACCAGATCCGGAATCGTCGCCAGCGAGAGGATGTTGACCGGCCCGTCGCATCGATAGACGTCTTGACTGCCTAACGAAAACTGGTCCGACAGGAAAGCCTGCAGTTCATTGGGACAGTCGGCTGCCACCTCCAGCCTCACCGCGTCACCAAATCGGTGCGACGACAACTCTCCCTCCAACGCGCGCAGAAGATCGTCCACCTCTTCAGCATCGACGAAAAGATCGCTGTTGCGGGTGATCCGAAACTGGAAACAGCCGATACTACGCATGCCCGAAAACAATTCATCCATATGCGTGTCGATGATTGACGACAAGAGCACGAACTCGTTGTCGGTCTGGGCGCACGATTCTGGCAGCCGCACTACCGCTGGCAGCGCGCGCGGCGTCTGCACGATCGCTTTGCCGCTGGGGCGACCAAAGGCATCTTCTCCTTTCAACGCAACGATAAACGTCAGGCTCTTGTTCTGTGGCTGGGGAAACGGGTGAGCCGAATCCAGCGCGATGGGGCTCATAATCGGCGCCAGCTCACGCTTGAAGTAGCGCTTTAACCACCGGCGCTGCTTTTCGTTCCAGTCGTCGGGCTTGAGGATGCGGATGCCCTGGATGTCGAGCTTTGGAAGGAGCACCCGGTCGAGCACGTGGTGCTATTCGTCGACAAGCTCTCGGACAATCTCCGATATACGCCGGAGCTGTTCAGATGGCGTCATGTTGTCGGGACCGCGCTGGGTGGCACCGTATGCGGCCTGCTGCTTTAGTCCCGCCACCCGGATCTCGAAAAATTCGTCGAGCACCAGGCTCGAAATGCACAGGAATCTCAGCCTCTCCAGCAGCGGTACGTCGTCGTCCTTGGCCTGCGCCAGAACCCGCCGGTGAAATTCCAGCAGCGACAACTCGCGGTTGATATAGAGCTCTGGGTTGCTGAGCTGTACCGTGTCGTTGGCTACAATTGAACTCAAGGAAAAGCTCGGGGCAGAAAATGGGCACTTTACCACGCCGGGATAACTGGTTCGTGACGGAGCCGACATGACGGAACGTGACCATCTGTTCCGTGACCCGAGGAACCAGATTGTCGATTTCGTCTTTGACGAGGCGGTGGCCGGGGTTTTTGGCGACATGATCCGCCGTTCGGTGCCAGGCTACGAGACTGTCATTCCGCTCTCCGGGCTGGCCGCGGCTCGTCATATCGACGGGTTGACCGACGATTCGAGAACGGTCTACGACCTCGGCTGCTCTCTGGGCGCCACCACCCTGGCGCTGCTGCGTCAGCTTGGCGACGCGCCTGCCTCGATCATCGCCGTTGACGGCTCTATCGCGATGATCGAGCGTGCCAGAACGCGGGTGATCGATGAACGGGTGAGCTTCGTACACTCGGACATCCGGGATCTTGCGCTCGAACCCGCAGGCGCGGTGCTGCTCAACTTTGTGCTGCAGTTCATCACCCCGGACGAACGGGCAACATTGCTCAAACGCATTCACACGGCGCTGGCCCCCGACGGCCTGCTGGTCGTTTCCGAAAAGCTACGATTCGAAGACCCCGGGGAACAGGCGTTCTACAACTCGGCGCATCTGGACTTCAAGCGCGCAAATGGATACTCGGACCTCGAGATCAGCCAGAAACGTACCGCGCTGGAAAACGTAATGATCATCGACAGCGAAGAACAACACCGCGAACGCTTCGCCCAAGCCGGTTTCCGCCGCACCCGGAAATGGTTTCAGTGCCTGAACTGGGTGTCGTTCCTCGTTTATCCATGACCGCGGCGATCTCGCTATCGCGCACGTTTGACGCGCTGTTCCAGCACTATCCCGAATGGCGAGCATTAAGCCCGGCCATCCAGACCCGGCTATCCGCCGCTTCCCACGGCGATTTTCCGAAGTGGCTGGAAACCCTCGCCGCACTCCCTGGAATACCTGTTGAAGGCGTTTCGCTGAGCGATCGGGTGACCGCAACGGGGGCCGCTGACCCGAATCTACAGACCGCGCTGCGCGAGGCGTTGATGAATCTGCATCCCTGGCGCAAAGGACCCTTTAGTCTGTTTGGCATCGAGGTTGACGGCGAGTGGCGCTCAGACCTGAAGTGGCAGCGGGTGGCTCCGCACCTGACACCGCTGGATGGCCACCGAGTGCTGGATGTGGGGTGCGGAAACGGCTATTTCGGCTGGCGGATGCTCGAAGCGGGCGCGGCGCTGGTTGCCGGCGTCGATCCAACGTTGATGTTCTGCATGCAGCACCTGGCGATCAACAAGTATCTAGACGACCCTCGCAACTGGGTGGTCCCTCTGAAGTTCGAAGACCTTCCCACCACGGGATTCGACACGGTGTTCAGCATGGGTGTAGTTTACCATCGACCGGATCCCGCCGGCCATGTGCGTCGGCTTTTCGAGTTCACCACGCCCGGCGGCCAGGTGGTGGTTGAATCGCTGGTGGTCATGAACATCGCCTCGATCAAGCCTGCCGCGCGCTACGCCCGGATGCGCAACGTTTCGTTGATCCCATCTGTGGATCGGCTGAGTCGCTGGCTGCGCGAAGCGGGCTTCGAGAACGTCGCCGTCGTGGATGTCACACCGACAATGTTGGCCGAACAACGCTCAACGACCTGGATGCGGTTCGAATCTCTGGAACAGGCATTGGATCCGAATGATCGCCAGCGCACGATCGAAGGGCTGCCCGCTCTGGTTCGCGCGGTGGTTGTGGGCCGCAGGCCCAGCTGACCCGCAGATGTTAAGCTACGCAACGTCATGATGTTCGGATTCATACCCATCCGCTTCAGATTTCGCGGCAAGCTGCGACGCCTGGAGGATATCTACTATTGCTTCCTGGACAATCCCGGAACGGGTTTACATCCCACCCAGATCGCGCGCCATATCGGGGTGGGCTTCGTCGAGGTCAATGCGCGTCTGGCAGCAACCCCGGAGATGTTCGTAAAACTGCCCAAACGTCCCAACGGCTTCACCCGCTACCGGCTGACCAGCGCAATGGCTGCGCGGGACCCCGACGACGTCGAGCGGTTTCTGTCTCGGGCAGCCCGCAATGAGAGCCTCGTGCTCTACGCGGCTGGCACCATGGTACTGCTGAGCCTGGTCATCGTGGCCATGCTCGTTGGTCCGGCGGCATGAACCTGGGTTGTGTGGCAGAAATCATGAATACCTACACGCGCCGGGTGCAACGTGCCTGAACTGCTAACCGAACAGCAACAGCAGCTCCGAGCGCGTGCGGCCGATTTCGCCAATCAGGTTCTCCTGCCAGAACGTGCGACAGACCGGGAGCCTGCAAGAACCAGGATCATTTTAGCGGCCAAATCTGCAGGTCTGTTCGCGATGACCCAACCCAGAGCCTATGGCGGCAGCGCCGCCTCCGCACTCGAGTTGACCCTGGTCCGAGACGAACTGTCAGCCCACAATCCACCGCATCTCGACGCAGTATTCGGACCCGGACCGGGCGTGCTCGCGGACGCCGGGGAACCCATTGAAAGCCATTATCTGGCGCCACTGCTTGCCGGCGAAAAGCGCGGAGCATTCGGATTTACTGAGCCAGACGACGCACAGAACCCTACCAGAGGCGTTCTGCGCGACCACGAATTGATCGTCAGCGGCCAGAAGTCCTATGTCACGGGCGGCGCGAGCGCGGACTTCATCAATACTCTGGTGCAGATTGACGGCCACGGCCCGGCGCTGGTGGTCATCGACACGGATACGACAGGGGTGGTGCTGGAACGAACGTTCTCATCTCTGGACGGTAGTCACCACGCCGCGTTCAGGTTCGATGAGGTACACGTACCCGAGGGTCATATCATCGGCAAACCAGGCGAAGGCATGCCGCGCGCCATGCGCCAGATCGGCGATACCCGCCTGGCGATCGCCGGGCGTTGCGTCGGCACCATGCGCTGGGTTCTGGACTACCTTACCGACCATCTCGAGAAACCCGATCGCAGCGGCAAGCCGCGCGGCAGCAAGGAAGGCGTACGGCTCCGTTACGCGGATCTCAGGATCAAGACCTACGCCGCACGCAGCATGCTCTACCGAACCGCCCGGCTCGCTGACACCGGCGCGAACGTGATCAACGAGGCCATCGCCTGCAAGGTCTTCGCAACCGAAGCAGTCGCCGACGTGGTTGACACCGCTATTCAACTTGTCGGTGGTACAGCGCTGAATGACGATCATCCGCTGGCGATTCTATACAAGCAGGTGCGCGCGTTGCGCCTGGCCGAAGGCGGCAGCGACGTGTTGCGTCTGAATCTCGCGCGCGGTCGCCTGGAACTCGCCAAAGGGGCGCTATGACTCCGGCTCACCCTTACCACCGTACTGCTCACGGTTTTCATTTTTTGCGGCAGGTGACTTCTTCAGCAGCACGTATACCGCCCCGGTACCGCCCTGGTTACTGCGGGCGCTGTGAAAGGCGATAACCTGGGGAACCTCGACCAGCCAGGCTGCTACGTAACTTTTGATTCGGGCTGGAGTCGGGCTCTTCTCTCCACGCCCATGGGCAATCATCACCGTACGCCAGCGTCTGGCGAAAGCCGTATTCAAAAATTTGAACAGCGCACTGCGTGATTGCCTGACCGTGTGCCGATGCAGGTCCAATGACGCCTCGATGGGGTACTTTCCTGCCTTGAGACGGGAAAACACCCCGCGCTGCACGCCAACCTTTTTCCACTCGACAACGTCGTGCGGCTGGCGCTGAGGGACCTCGCCCAACGTCAGATAGTTTGGGTCCACGCGCGGAGTTTCTCTGTTGCCCAGGGCGACTTCACGCCGTTCCAGCTGAGCCGGAGTGGCTTCACCCGCTGCCTTGTCATGCTGCACTCGACGTTTGCTTTGCAGCGGCGCCACATCGCTCATCGCATCACGAAACGTGTCGTCATCGCTCATGACGGGCCTATAGTCGAACGCTCGGATACTGCGCGGATCGGGTATCGGGAATCGGTTGATTGTCTGCGCTGTGATAGGTCGTGACGAAGGATAGTTTCACGTCATTTGAAACATTCTTTCCTGCCGCGTGAAAGGTCCGACAATGAAAGAACACCGCATCCCCCGGATCGAGCTCAACGCTTTGCGCCTGCGCGATGAGCGCCGCGTTGTCGGCAAGCTCCGGGCGCAAAAACAGGTTTTTGTCGAGGCGGCCGCGGTCGATGTCCATCGCGTGGCTGCCAGCTATGATCTTCAACGCTCCGTTGCGATCATTCTCCACTCCGAGCGCGAGCCATACTGATATCAGGTCCGGACGATCGAAAGACCAGTAGCGGATATCCTGATGCCACAGCGTCGAACTGCTGTACCCCGGATACTTGGTCATGACACAGTTGTGGTGACACTGAGACAGCAGCACCTCATGTGAGTCGAACAGCGTATGCAGGAGGTCGCGCACTTCGGGGCCCGTCGCCCAGCGCCGGAACGCGGCATCGCGCGCATAAGCATGCAGCAGCCGCCGCGGGGTATCTCCGCCGCCCGCCGCACGGTCGGCAGGCGATCCCGAATAGCCAACGTCCGCCTCAAACTCAGCTGGTCCCAGCAGCGGGTTCAGGTTTCCGCGCACCTCGGTCAGTATCTGTTCGCGCAACATGGCATCACACAACCCGCGCACAACCACGAATCCTTCTCGCGCGAACGTGCACGGAATCAGTTGATCAATGTCATCCTGCTGAGGGCTCAAAACTGCTTCACTTCATCTGGCCACGAACGGCCTTGAGCATTTTTTCACCATAGGGCGGAACCAGCCCAGCGAGTTCGGCAACGTTCAGCTTGCTCTGAGTAAAGACGGCTTTGGCATGGCTGAACGTTTTGAAGCCGTCATGACCGTGATAGGAACCCATTCCCGAAGGACCCACGCCGCCAAATGGCAGGTCTTCCTGGGCGACGTGCATGACCACGTCATTGACAGTCACCCCACCAGAGGTGGTGTGGGTCAACACCTTGCCTTCTTCGGACTTATCCTTGCCAAAGTAGTACAGGCCAAGCGGGCGCGGGTTCCTGTTGATGTAGTCGATGGTCTCGTCAACGTTGGCGTAGCCCTTCACCGGCAACACCGGACCAAAAATTTCATCCTGCATCACCCGCAGCGAATCATCGGGGTCGACGATCAGCGTTGGCGGTATCTTGTGATGCGGCTGCTGGCGAAAGTCCTCGTTCGCCGGGTTTACCTCGATCACTTTAGCGCCCTGCTGTCGCGCCTCTTCAACATATCCATTGAGACGCTCGAAGTGACGCTGATTGATCACCGAGGTGTAGTCTGGGTTCTCAAGCAGAGTCGGGTACATTTTTGCAATAGATCGGGTGGATGCTTCGACAAATTCATCGACGC